>NZ_FNWP01000015.1:0-158466 GCF_900108435.1 Methylobacterium sp. 275MFSha3.1
GTCGATGATCTCGTAGCGGGCAAGGATCCCGCCGTCGGCCGTGGCGACCTCGGCCCCGGCCTGGATCGCGCTCGCCGTCGGACCCGCCGCGGGCATGTACGTGCAGCCGCCGGCAGATCCAGCCGCGAGGGCGGCCATCAGGGCGGTGCACGCCGTCTTACGCAGCATCACAAAGATTTCTCCTCGCCGAGCCCGCGCCATCGCTGGCCCGGGCCGGGATACCCAGTTTGACCGCCAAACGCTGCGATCGCTTTAACGACCGCGCCGGTGCGGCGGCCGCCGTGCGGACGGTCGCGCTATCCGCGGGCAATGCGTCACCAGCGTGGCACGGCCACGCTTATGCCGCGCAAGCTTAACCGTATCATGTCCCCGCGGCGATGTCCGCAGGTGCCGTCGCGAGGGCCCCGCGGAGCGCCCGACCGAGCTCGTCGGCGGCGATGTCGGCGCGGCGCGGGACCGCCTGCGGGCGGCCGAAGCGGAACAGGGCGTACTCGGTCGTCCGCCCGCCGAAGCCCGGCTTGCAGCTCGGCAGCGACGGTGCGTGGTCGCCGAACACGCAGAGCGTGATGGTCTGGCCGCGCTCGCGGGCGACGGCGTCCAGGCCCGCGACGAGATCCTCGACCATCCGCCCGGTATTGGCGACGTGATGGAGGTACTGCGCCTGCGGATCGTCGATGCCCGGCAGCCGCCCGGGCTTCCAGGGGCCGTGGTTCTCCATGGTCACGCAGAACAGGAACAGCGGCGCGCGCCGGGCCCGGACTTCCGCGAGGAGGCGCGCGCCGAGGGCGACGTCCCCGACATAGGGCCCGACGCGCGGCGCCTCCGCGAACGCCTCGCCCATCACGAGATCGGCGAAGCCGAAGGCCTCCATCACCCGCGCCCGGCGGAAGAAGTCGCGGTGGAACGGGTGCAGGAACAGGGTCCCGTAGCCCCGACTCCCGGCGAGCCGGGCGAGGCTCGTCGGCTCGTCGCCGCTGCGGGACGTGTAGGGGTCGTAGCGGCCGAAGCCGAGGCTCTCGGACGGACGGCCTGTGAGCACCGCGTGCTCGCTGCGCATCGTGTAGGCGCCGTGCGCCGGAACCCGCAGGCGCCCGTACTGCGCGGCCCGGGTTCGGAACAGGTCCATCGCCGGCAGTTTCGCGCCGCCGAGCCGCTCCGGATCGACGAAGGATTCGAGCTGGATCACCACGACGACATCGTCGCCCGGGCCCTCCGGCAGCGCCGGCGCCGCGGGCACCGGCACGCCGCCCGCCATCGCGCGGGCGGTGTAGCCGAGGAGGCTCGCCGGGAGGCCGACCCGGGTCACGTCGGCCTCCAAGTCGGGCTCGGGGAACCAGCGGGCGATCAGCCGGGCGAGCGGCGGCCGCGGGGCGGCCTTGACCAGCAGCCAGAGCGCGAGCGGGAGGCCGAGCATCGCCAGCACCCGCGGCAGGGTCGCGGCGGGCAGCACGCTCGGCTCGATCCAGTACCACAGCGCGGTGAACGCCGCGGTGAGCAGGACCGGCACGGAGATGCGCGGGTCCCACAGGGGCGGGATGTAGTAGAGCTGCGGATGCCGCGGCACCTGGGGCAGCAGGGCGAAATCGCTGAACAGCAGCGGCTCGCCGATCACCGAGCGCTTCGCGCGGCTGACGACGATCAGGATCGCCACGGTGATCACGCAGGTCAGCCCCGCGAGCCAGGGCCGCCAGGAGAACTCGAACCAGAACAGCAGGATCAGCAGGTAGCCGAGCAGCCGCAGGCCAAGATCCCGGGGCGCGAGGCTCGCCCGGGTGATCGAGTCGCCCGCGAACACCTCCAGGGCGAGGCACACGGCGAGCGCGAGACCGGTGGCGATGAGGAACGTCGTCAAGACACGGGCACTCGGCGTGGGGCGGGCCTGCTCGCCGCCGGCATCCGGTCCGGCAGGAAACAGCGCGCGGGAGCAAGGGCTTGCGAGCCGTTCCTGATCCGGAATGATCGGAAACGGTCCCGGGGCGGGCGGTTGCGGGCGGACTCTAGCAGCGCGCGCTATCGCTTTGGTGTCACATCAGGGTCTCGCGGAACCGGATTCGCGCCGCGCGCCGCGCCCTAGCGCGGTCCGCCGCCGGCCTCGCGGCCGACGCCGCGCCGGCTGCGCAGGGCCCGCACGACGGGATTGAGGAGGCCGTAGCGGGCACGCATCACCAGGTGGGCCGTCCGGCCGAGGGAGAGGGCGTTGCGCGGCGCCGCCGCCCGGGCCGCGCTGAGGCGGTCGAGGAGCTGTTCCGGCGTGCACGGCTTCATCGCCACCGGGTCGAGGTAGCGCGCGTAGAGGATCATGGCGCCGGCCACCAGCTCATCGAGGCTCAGCCGGCGGCCGCGGTCGGCGCCCGGCGCGAGATCCTCCGACAGGCCCCAGCCGGAGTAGAACGGCCGGCCGTGGGTCGCCACGGTGAGGCCGCGGATCAGGGCCTCGAACCCGGCGAGGGACGTCATGGTCTCGACGTGATGCACCCGGTCGAGGAGGTCGACGATGCTGATGCCGCCCACGATCCGGTCGGCCAGGGTCAGGGCCTCCGCCTCCGGGATGATGCCGGGACGGAACCCGGCCTCCACGTCGGGATGCGGCTTGTAGAGCAGGAACGCGTCCGGGTTGCGCCGCCGCGCCGCCTCCAGCAGCGCCCGGTTCGAGCGGACCAGCGGCGAGCCGTGGCGCACCGAGGCGTCGTCCTCCACTTGGCCGGGCACGAGCACGATCCGCCGGCCGGCCGGCCAGTCGAGCGCGGCGGCGTCGAGGCCGACATTGTACTTGCTGAGCCGGCGCGCCACGACCTCCTCGCGCAGGCGCCGCGCCCGGGCGACGAGGTCCGGCGTGAAGTCGGCCTCGGCGAGCAGCCGCTGCAGGCGGCTCTCCCGGCGCGGGTCGTAGTAGATGCCGAGGTCGTCCACCACGATGGAGGCGCCGGGCTGCAGGCTGGCGCCGAGCCCCACGGAGCGCAGGAACCCGTCCTCCACGCGGGCCAGCGGCAGGCCGGCCCGCGCGCAGGCTTCCTCGAGCTGGCCGGGCGCCCGCGTCGCCCAGGCGAGGAGGCGGCCGCCGTGGCGCTGTCCCGCGGCGATCGCGGCCTCGGTGGTCATGGTGTGGATCGGCCGTCCGGCGGGGCCCGCGCCCAGGACGTCGAGGGCGGGCCGCTTCCAGCGCGACATCCCGACATAGACCACCCGCCGGTCGTTCTCGGCAAAGCGCGTGGCGAGCCACGCCACCCGCTCGGCGCAGGTCGCGCGGTCGATCGGCGCCCCGGTCCAGGGGTCGAGGTAATGGACGCCGCCCTCCCCGCCGAGAGGCGCCCCGTCGAGGGTGATCCGCAGGGATGCGAAGCCGGACTCCGGCGAGTCGTAGGGGCTCAGGAGCGGCCCGGGCGCGACCACGAGCCGGCGCCGCCCCGTCAGCGCCAGCAGGCGCCCGGCGAGGCTCCCCGCGCCCCAGGTCGCGCCGACGGCGCCGGGGCGCGCCGGACCGAAGGCGAGGCCCGTCGCGGCCTCGATCTCCGCCCGCAGGCGGCGGATCGTGCGGCCGGTCGCGTAGAGCGACGGGATCGGGTCAGCGGGCATGGTCGGTGCGTCCGGCTCCGGTCGGGTGAGGTGCGGAACAGGCCTGTAGCGCATTTTCGCCGGCATGGGATGGTGATGCAACGCGGGGACAACCTGAGCGCGCGTCGCCGTCGCCACGTCCTGGAAAGGATTTGGACATATCGTCGCCGCGATTGCCCGCCTATTCCGGAGGCTAGGCCGCAGACGCGGGACCGTTGCAGACGGGCCACGCCGGCGCGGAAACGCCATGCCGCGGCATGGCTTCGGATTGCGGGCTCGCCGGGCACCGTGCCACCTCAAGAGTCTCTCGCCGGTTCGGTTCATCCGGCCCAGGGTCAAGGACAGAAGCGCCGCGGAATGCAACAGCCCGCCCCCGACGCCCTCCGCGACCGCCCCGCGACCTTCCTCTTCCTGCAGGGCATCGCGACGCCGTTCTTCTCCGATCTCGGGCAGGCGCTGCGCGCGCGGGGACACTCTGTCCGGCGCATCAATCTCTGCCCCGGCGACTGGCTGTTCTGGAGCGGCGAGGCCGATAATTACCGCGGTCGCCGCGAGACCTGGGGCGAGTATCTCGACGCCTATCTCGACCGCGAGGGCGTGACCGACATCGTGCTGTTCGGCGATTGCCGGCCGTTCCACAAGGCGGCCCGCATGATCGCCGAGTATCGCGGCCTGCGGGTGCACGTGTTCGAGGAGGGCTATATCCGCCCGAACTGGATCACCTGCGAGCTGGGCGGCGTGAACGGCTTCTCGTCCCTCCCCCGGACGGCCGCCGAGATCCGCGCCCTGGCGCGGCGCCTGCCGCAACCCGGCCGGGCGATGCCCTCCACGGGCGACATGGCCCGGCGCAGCGTCTGGGACGTCGGCTACAACCTCGCCAACGTCCTGTTCCCGTACCTCTTCCCCCATTTCCGCAGCCACCGGCCGACCCATATCGCGGCCGAGTATGCCGGCTGGATCAAGAAGTTCGCCCGCCGCGCGCATACCCGCCGCGAGGCGGCGCGCTGCGACGAGATCTACCGCGCGGTCGGCTGCGACTACTTCCTGCTGCCACTGCAGCTCGACAGCGACTACCAGATCCGGGTCCACTCGCCGTTCCTCGGCGTCGAGGGCTTCATGGACCGGGTGATCAAGTCGTTCGCGGACGGCTCGTCGGCGCCGACCCGGCTGCTGGTGAAGCTGCACCCGCTCGACAGCGGCCTGATCAACTGGCGGAAGTTCGCCCGCGCCTCGGCCCGCCGCCACGGCGTCAGCGACCGGCTCGACTTCATCGACGGCGGCGACCTGCCGGCCCTGATCAAGGGCGCCCGCGGCGTGGTCATCGTCAACTCGACGGTGGGGATGCTGTCCCTGGAGATGGGCTGCCCGACCCACGCGGTTGGCACCGCGATCTACAACATGGCCGGCCTGACCCATCAGGGCGACCTCGACAGCTTCTGGAAGAATCCGACGCCGCCGGAGACGGACCTGATGGCGGATTTCCGCCGCGTGGTCCTGCACCGGACCCAGGTCAACGGCGGCTTCTTCTCCAAGGAGGCGATCGACCGCGCGGTGGCCGGCTCGGTACCGCGGATGGAGGCCGCCCTCCCCGACGCGATGCTGGCGGCGGCGCGGGCGGTGAGTGAGGCGGCCGAGCGCGACGGCGAGCTCGCGCCGGTCTACTGACCGGGCTCGCCCGGCTCCCGAGCCGTCGCCATTCGGCGGCCTTTGAAGCGCGTTTAACCGCGGGTGAGCCGTTCCCGGCCTTGATCTTTCCCCGCGCGGCGGCGTAACCCGCCCCATGCCCCGCATTCTGATCACCGGCGCGTCGAGCGGCATCGGCGCCGCGCTGGCGCGCCACTACGCGCAAACCGGCGCGAGCCTCATCCTCGTCGGCCGCAACGCCGAGCGGCTGGAGGCGGTCGCCCGGGACTGCCGCGCCAGCGGCGCCGCCGTCGAGACCGCCCGCCTCGATACCCGCGACCGGGCCGCCACCGTGGCGCTGGTCCACCGGTCGGATGCCGAGGCCCCCCTCGACCTCGTCATCGCCAACGCGGCGGTGAACGGCGGCAACCAGGAAGGGCAGGTGGAGGCCGAGGACGTGGCCTTCGAGACCGCCGACATCAATTACACCGGCACGCTCAACGTGATCCTGCCCGCCCTGACGCTGATGCTCCAGCGCGGGCGCGGCCAGATCGTGCTGCTGTCGTCGCTCGCGGCCTACGCGCCGCTCCAGGACGCGCCGGCCTATAGCGGTGCCAAGGCCGCGCTCGTCGCCCACGGTCTCGCCCTGCGCCAGAAGGTCGCGTCCCGCGGCGTGAAGGTCAACGTCGTCACCCCGGGCTACGTGAAGACGCCGATGGGCGGCGAGCTCAAGGGTTGGCGGCCGCTCGAGATCAGCGCCGAGGAGGCGGCCGTGCGGATCGCCAAGGGCATCGCGGCCAACCGCGACGTGATCGCGTTCCCGTTCATCCTCACGGCGCTCGCGCGCACCGTGCTGCTCCTGCCCGAGAACGTCCGCAAGGCCGGCCTCTACGCCTTCCGTTTCCAGCGCCGGAAGCGGCGCTGATGGCGCGACCCCGGATCGCGCTGTTCGTTCTGGAGGCGCTGCCGAACGCCCGCGCGGTGCGCCGGCTCGTCGCCGATCTCCGGGCCGACATCGCGCTGGTCGGGCTCTCCAACGCCGAGCGGCCGTCGAGCGGCGGCCTCACGGGGCAGATCCGGCGGCACCTCGCGCGCTCGGGCCCCGGGATCCTGCCCTACCTCGCGGTCAATTTCGGCCTGCCGGACCTGCTGCGGCCCCTGGCGCCCCTGACCCAGGCGGCGTCGGGAAGCGGCGACGCGCCGGAGGCGACGCCGCTCAGGACCCTGTGCCGCCGCCTCGGCGTCCCGACCCTGACGGTCGACGACGTCAACGGTCCCGACGTCGCGCGGGCCCTCCGGGACGCGGCGCCGGACCTGATCCTCACCTACCATTTCGACCAGATCCTGAAGCCCGAGACCATCGGGCTGGCGCGGCTCGGCGGGATCAACGGGCATCCCGGCCTGCTGCCCCGCCACCGGGGCCCGGTGCCGACGATCCACGCGCTGGCCGACGGGCCCGGGCAGTTCGGCATGACCCTGCACCGGCTGGCCGCCGCGATCGACACCGGCGCGATCCTCGCCCAGGAGGCGCTGGCGCTGCCCGAGGGTACCACCGCGACTCGGGCCTCGGTGGCGCTCCACGCCCACGGGCGCGGGATGCTCGACCGGTTGCTCGAGGACGTCACCCGGAGCGGAACCCTGCCGGAGGGGCGGTCCGAGCCCGTTCTGCCCTACTGCCCGTTCCCCGACCGCGCGATGCTGGCCGCGCTGCGCCGCCGCGGCCTTCGCCTGACCGACGGGCAGGATCTTCGGGACGCGCTGAGCCTCTCCGCGCGGGCGTCTTAACCCCCGGTTAAGGCTGTTCGGCAAGGATTCGGTCAGATCCTCGCCGTCGACAGGGCCCGCGCATGCCGGATACCAGCGCCCTCAACTCGGCCGCTGGCGCCCTGGCCGCCGGCCGGCAGGTGCAGAGCGGGCGGATCCGCGCGATCTCCGAGAACCTCGCCAACGCCGATTCGGTCCCGACCACCCCGGGCGGTGCCCCCTACGCCCGCAAGATCGCGGTGTTCGCCCCGGTGGCGGCCGACAGCCCCCGCGACCCGGTCGGCCGGATCGTCCGCGACACCACCGGCTTCCGCACCCGCTACGACCCGACCAATCCCGGGGCCGACCCGACCGGCTATGTCCGTCTGCCGAACGTCAACGTCGCGGTCGAATCGGCCGACCTCCAGCGGGTGGTCCGGAACTACGAATTGAGCCTGAGCGCATCGGCCTCGATCAAGACGCTCGCGCAGGCCACCATCAACCTGATCAGCTGAGCCGGCCGTGCCGCCGGCCGTAGCCGGCGTAGATCGCGAGGCCGATCGCCAGCCAGACCGCGAGGCGGATCCAGGTGTCGGCCGGGAGCGACGCCATCAGCGTGACGCAGGACAGGATCCCCAGTCCGGCGATGAGGGTCACCGCCGGCACGCGGAACGGGCGCGCCCGGTCCGGATCGGTCCGGCGCAGGATCAGCACCGTCGCGCAGACGAGGCAGAAGGCCAGGAGCGTGCCGATACTGACGATCTCGCCCAGGACGTCGATGGGCACGAGCCCCCCCACGGCCGCCGTGAACAGGCCGATCACCAGCTGGCTCGCCACGGGCACCCGCGTCACCGGATGGACCCGGCAGAAGATCCCCGGGAGGAGCCCGTCGCGGGCGATGGCGAAGAAGATCCGGCTCTGCCCGTAGAGGGCGGTCAGTGCCGAGGTGGTCAGGCCGATCAGGGCGCCGGCCTTGATGATCGTGGCGAAGCCCGTCAGGCCGATCACGTCGACCGCCTTGGCGACCGGGTCGGCGACGTCCAGGTCCCGATAGGGCACGAGTCCCGTGAGGACGGCCGCCATGGCCACGTACAGGATCGTGGTGATCAGCAGCGACCCGATCAGGCCGACCGGCGCGTCGCGCTGCGGCGCCCGGCACTCGCCCGCGGCCGTCGCCACGGTCTCGAAGCCCACGAAGGCGAAGAACACCACCGCGGCGCCGCGGAACACGCCGCTCCAGCCGTAGGCGCCGAAGGTCCCGGCATTCTCCGGCACGAACGGGTGCCAGAGTTCGGGACGCAGATGGGCCACGCCGACACCCACGAAAGCCAGGATGATCGCGACCTTGCAGGCGACCAGCAGGCCGTTGA
This sequence comes from Methylobacterium sp. 275MFSha3.1, assembly GCF_900108435.1. Classification (NCBI taxonomy): domain Bacteria; kingdom Pseudomonadati; phylum Pseudomonadota; class Alphaproteobacteria; order Hyphomicrobiales; family Methylobacteriaceae; genus Methylobacterium; species Methylobacterium sp. 275MFSha3.1. The sequence continues at coordinate 8,289 of NZ_FNWP01000015.1, forward strand.
CCAGGGACGCCTCCGCGGTGGCGCGCATCAGCAGGGCGCTGAGCAACAGCACGATCCCGGCCGCCGGGAGGTTGACGAGGCCGCCGGCGCCGGGCGCCGCGGCCAGGGCCGGCGGCAGGCGCAGGCCGAACTCCGCCGCGAGGGACTGCGCGTAGCCCGACCAGCCTACCGCCACGGTCGCCGCCGCCACGGCGAACTCGAGGACGAGGTCCCAGCCGATGATCCAGGCGGGAAGCCGCCCGAGGCTCGCGCGGGTGTAGGTGTAGGTCGATCCCGGCTCGGGGATCATGGCGGCCAGCTCGGCGTAGCACAGGCCGACGAGGCCGCAGGCGACGCCGCCGATCACGAAGGAGAGGCTGAGCGCCGGACCCGCGTACTGCGCCGCCGCCGTCCCGGTGAGCACGAAGATGCCGGCGCCGATCGTGGCGCCGAGGCCGATGGCGACGAGGCCCGGCGCGGTGAGGCTCCGGGCGAGTCCGCGCCCCGCGCCCGCCCGTTCACCCGTGGTCACCGCGGACTCCGCCATCGCGTCCGTTCTCCCTCGCCCAGATCGTCACCCGGCACTTTTCATGCCCGGACGGCGGCCTCCGCGGAACCGCCCGGACCGGCACCGCACCGTCCTCATCCCGAGTCGATACAGCCTACCGCCGCACCGCGCCCACGGGATCGGGTTCAGGCGCCCCGCCGCGCGCTTCCGGGTCGCCCCCGCCGGGCGGGGACGGTGCGGCGGCGATCATCCGGGTGTCGGTCCGGAACGCCCGGGCGACGAGGCCGCAGAAGCGGATGAAGGCGCTGCCCTGCGAGGTGATGACGTAGCCGTCACCCGCTCGCGCGACGTTGCCGGAGGCCTGCTGCTCGGCCAAGCGCCGCTCCATCTGCCGGAACTCGCCGAGATAGACCCGCTCGAACACCGCCCGCGCGCGCTCAGGCGTGAAGCGCTCCCCGGGATGGGCGGCCATCTGGCCGAGCAGGAACACGCTGATCGACCGGTCGACCGTCACCGGCAGGATCACGAAGGCGCTGAGGTTCAGGGACAGCGACAGGACGCAGGCGCCGAGGGCGTCCCGTCGGCGCAATCCCCAGGCTCGGCCGAGCCCGGCCAGCGCCGCCGTGACCGCCAGGGTCAGCAGGAAGGCCACCGCGAGCAGGATCAGTCCGCGGTAGAACAGGATCGTCACGCCGGACCACAGATCCGTCTGGAACAGCAGCACGAAGCAGGCGAAGCCGACGACGACGGCGCCGGCCTGCAGCAGCGCCTGGGCGCAGAGCCAGCGCAGGGCCTGCCCGGCGCGCGGGCGGGTGGGTGCCGCGGGACTGGGTTCAGTCACGGAGATCCTCCACGGAGATCTTGGACCCGCAGGATCCGGACGAGCGGATCGGCGTAGACCGCGGGGCTGCGCCAGACCCAGGAATCGGGGCTGCTCCAGGGGGCGTCCTGCGCGGTGACGACCAGGGCGCCGATCCCGGCCGCTTCGGCGCGCCGCCGCACCTCGGCGCCGTCCAGGCGGTCGCGGAAGACCGGCGCGACGTCGGCGAGCCGCGACGCCACGGCGTCCGGCGGGGCGCCGAACAGGCGCGCCTCCGCGTCGGCCACCCCCGTCGGCTGGAGGCCGTAGAGCCCGAAATCGAACACCCGGTGCGGCACCGGCGACTGCTGCAGCACCAGGTCGTGGGGCATGTGCGTGCCCGCCCAGGCGTAGGCCGCGCGCAGCGCCCGGTCGATATCGGGACTGCCGGCGAGGCGGGCGAAGGCGGGCCGGTCGGAGGCGGGATAGGCGCGCATCCCGACGAAGCCGTAGAGGGTCGTCGCGTAGCCGAGGATCAGCAGCGCGGCGAGGAGGCCGGGGAACCGGAGCCGCCGCGCCTCGCTCAGGCGGGTCAGCGCCACCACGGTCCAGACCAGGGCCGCGACCTGCGCGAGCAGGACCACGCGCGCGCCGAGGTCGTTGTTGAGGATCGCCGAGCGCAGGAAACCGCCGAGGAGCAGGCTCGCCGCGGCGCAGAGCGTGAGCAGGCGCCCGGCCTCGCGCCTGTGCGCCTCCCGGCGCGGCACGAGGCGCCAGAACAGCAGCGCACCGGCGGCGCAGACCCCCAGGGCCGTGTAGTAGTTCAGCGGCAGGAGGATCAGGCGCAGCGCGCTCAGGGCCGGCTCGTCGACGAGGCCGTCGAGCGGCCCGAATCGCCGGATCGAGAACCGGATCGGCGCGCCGCCGTCGGTCCGGTTGGCCAGGACGCTCAGCAGATAAGGGGCGGCCAGCGCGGCGCTGAGCAGGCCGGCAACCGCCAGCCGGGCCGCGGCGCGCCAGCGGCGCTCCAAGCCGAGCAGCACCAGCCAGGCACCGGCCGCACCCGCCGTGCCGAGGCAGACCCAGACGGACAGGCCCGCGCAGGCCGCGAAGGCCAGTGCCGCGACGCCGATCGCCGCCGCCTCCGCGCGCCTGTCCGGTCGCGCCCGGTCCGCGACCTCCGCCAGGGCCAGGAGTCCGAGCCACCCGGCGACGGCGCCGGCGACGTGGTGCGGCACCCAGACCAGCGAGGCCGGCCAGTTGAGGACCTGCTCGTTCAGCCATTCCGGGACCGGCAGCCAAGTCCCGGACGTCGTCCGGTCGGCGAGGACCAGCAGGATGTCGAGGCTTCCGGCCGGCAGCAGCAGCAGCACCGCGCGGCGCACGAGCCGGGGCGCGGCGTCCGCGACGAGTCCGGTCGCCGCGAGCAGACGGTCGATCAGGCCGAGGAGCGCGAGGCCGGTCCAGAAGGCGAGGCCCGCGAAGGCGGTCCGCCCGTCGACCAGCCGTCCGCCCGCCCAGTCGACCAGGGCGGTGAGCGTGTAGAAGCCGTAATAGTAGCCCGCCCGCTCGGGCCGGGCGAAGAACGGGTCCACCGGCGGCAATCCGTGCTCCATGATCGCGCGGGTCAGGGCAGCGTGCTTGACGAGGTCGATGATCGTCACGGGCCGGTAGAGGGCGGTGCCGGTATCGACGTCGATCAGCGCGTAGGCCACGACGCCGAGCCAGAGCAGCGCGAGGGCGAGCGCCGCCCGGTCGAGGGACTCGCGCAGGCTCCGCGCGACCGGCCGCAGCGCGGCGAGCCCGAGGGCGCCGGTCGCGAGGGCCGCGACCGGGACGCCGCCCGCCTGGATCAGCAGGCTGTCAAGGGCCGGCAGCAGCCCGATCCCGAGGAGCGCCCCGCACAGGAGGCGGTCGCCGGGCGCGAGCGTGCGGAACCCGAGGATGCCGGTCAAGCCGCCCAGGGCGTAGCCCGGCAGGAGAACGAGGGGGATACCGAGCAGCGTCGCGACGGCGACGCCGCACGCATCCGAGAAGGTGCCGTTCATCGCCGGGCCGCGTCGCGTGAGCGGTTCCGGGTAGCACGGCGGCGTTAACCGTTCTTTGGACGGGCCCGGACAGCCGCGACGCGCCACCGCTGCGGCCCGCCCGGCTCGGGACTGGCATAACCGTCGGTTTCGTGTATGGATCGCGCGGCCTCGACCCGGGTTGCCGGGCGGGGCTTGAGCCGCTTGGCGCTGTGACCGTGCTGGACGACATCCCGGCACCGGCCGAACGCCGAGCCCGCGCGCGCCCGTTTGGGGCGCCGCATCCGACCAGCACAACCCGAAAGGCACGCGATGTCGATCACGGCAGAGCGCAAGACCGCGCTCATCAAGGAACACCGCAAGGACGCCAAGGACACCGGGTCCCCCGAGGTCCAGGTGGCGATCCTCACCGAGCGGATCACCAACCTGACCGGCCACTTCAAGACCCACGGCAAGGACAACCATTCCCGCCGCGGCCTCCTGAAGCTGGTCTCGCAGCGCCGCTCGCTGCTCGACTACGTCAAGCGCAAGGATGAGGCCCGCTACCGCGCCCTCATCGAGCGTCTCGGCATCCGCCGCTAAGGCACCCTCGCGCGGTTCCGGGCCCGGCCCGGGGCCGCGTTTCACCATCGCGGGCTGCCGGAATGGGTCCGGCCTCCCGACAAACGGGCCGCTTCGAGGCGCCAGCGTCGGGGCAGGATCGCGAGACACTTCGCCGAGGATGTTCCGGCGCAGTGTCTCGCCGTCTTGCCCCCGGGCGGCGCCGGGCTTGGGCCCGCCGCAGGCAAGGAAGAGATTGAGAATGTTCGACGTTCAACGCGAAGAGCTGATGTGGGGCGACCGCAAGCTCGTCCTGGAGACCGGCAAGGTCGCGCGCCAGGCCGACGGCGCCGTCATCGCCACCTACGGTGAGACCTCGGTGCTCGCGACCGTGGTCGCCGCCAAGGAGCCGAAGCCCGGCATCGACTTCATGCCGCTCACCGTGAACTACCAGGAGCGCGCCTACGCCGCCGGCCGCATCCCGGGCGGCTACTTCAAGCGCGAGGGCCGTCCCTCCGAGAAGGAGACTCTGGTCTCCCGCCTGATCGACCGCCCGATCCGCCCGCTCTTCATCGACGGCTGGCGCAACGACACGCAGGTCGTCGTCACCGTCCTGACCCACGATCTCGAGAACGATCCCGACATCGTCGCGATGGTCGCGGCCTCCGCGGCCCTGACCATCTCGGGCGTGCCGTTCATGGGCCCGATCGGCGGCGCCCGCGTCGGCTACATCAACGGCGGCTACCGGCTGAACCCGCTGGTCACCGAGACCAAGGAAGAGTCGAGCCTCGACCTCGTCGTCGCCGGCACGCAGGACGCGGTGCTGATGGTCGAGTCGGAGGCCAAGGAGCTCTCCGAGGAGGTGATGCTCGGCGCCGTGATGTTCGGCCACAAGCACTTCCAGCCGGTGATCGAGGCGATCATCCGCCTCGCCGAGAAGGCCGCCAAGGAGCCGCGCGACTTCAAGGCCCCCGAGAACGCCGACGTCGAGAAGGCCGTCCTGGAGGTCTGCGAGGCGGAGCTCCGCGCCGCCTACACCAAGACCGTCAAGCAGGAGCGCTACGCCGCCGTCGACGCCGTGAAGGCGAAGGTGATGGCCGCCCTCTGCCCGGAGGGCGCCGAGAAGTTCCCGGCCGAGAAGGTCAAGGCCGCCTTCAAGGAGGCCCAGTCGAAGGTGGTCCGCTGGAACATCCTCGACAGCGGCGCCCGCATCGACGGCCGCGACGTGAAGACGGTCCGCTCGATCCTCTCCGAGGTCGGCGTGCTGCCCCGCGCCCACGGCTCGGCCCTGTTCACCCGCGGCGAGACCCAGGCTCTCGTGGTCGCCACCCTCGGCACCGGCGAGGATGAGCAGTTCATCGACGCGCTGGAAGGCACCTACAAGGAGCGCTTCCTGCTCCACTACAACTTTCCTCCCTACAGCGTCGGCGAGACTGGCCGGATGGGCTCGCCGGGCCGCCGCGAGATCGGCCACGGCAAGCTCGCTTGGCGGGCGATCCGCCCGGTCCTGCCGCCGGCCCACGAGTTCCCCTACACGATCCGCGTCGTGTCGGAGATCACCGAGTCCAACGGCTCGTCCTCGATGGCCTCGGTCTGCGGCGGCTCGCTGTCGCTGATGGATGCCGGCGTGCCGCTGCGCCGTCCGGTGGCGGGCATCGCCATGGGCCTCATCCTCGAGGGTGAGCGCTTCGCGGTCCTGTCCGACATCCTCGGCGACGAGGATCACCTCGGCGACATGGACTTCAAGGTGGCCGGCACGGACGAGGGCGTCACCTCGCTCCAGATGGACATCAAGATCGCCGGCATCACCGAGGAGATCATGAAGATCGCCCTCGCCCAGGCGAAGGACGGCCGCGCCCACATCCTGGCCGAGATGGCCAAGGCCCTGACGGCGGCCCGTCCGGAACTCGGCGAGTACGCCCCGCGCATCGAGACGATGCAGATCCCGACGGACAAGATCCGCGACGTGATCGGCACCGGCGGCAAGGTGATCCGCGAGATCGTCGAGAAGACCGGCGCCAAGATCAACATCGAGGACACGGGCGTCGTGAAGATCGCCTCGGCCGACGGCAAGGCGATCAAGGCGGCCTACAACTGGATCCGCTCGATCGTGGCGGAGCCGGAGGTCGGCGTGATCTACGACGGCACGATCGTGAAGTGCATGGAGTTCGGCGCCTTCGTGAACTTCTTCGGCGCCAAGGACGGCCTGGTCCACATCTCGGAGCTCGCCGCGAACCGGGTCGCCAAGGTGACGGACGTCGTCAAGGAAGGCGAGAAGGTCAAGGTGAAGTTCCTCGGTCAGGACGACCGCGGCAAGATCCGCCTGTCCATGAAGGTCGTCGACCAGCAGACCGGCGAGGACATCACCGAGAAGGTGAAGGCTCAGCGCGACGCCGACCGGGCCGAGCGCGGCGACGAGCCGCGCGAGCCCCGCGAGGGCGGCCGCCACCGTGGCGAGCGCCGCCGCGAGGCCGGCGAGTAAGCACGCGGGACGCCCGCGCCGGCCTCGGTCGGCAGGGATGTCTCAGACGGGCGCGGTCCTCCGGGGCCGCGCCCTTTTTGTTGCCCCGTCGAGGTCGGGTCACACCGGTCGTCGGCCGGGAACGGGGCGCCGGATGCCGCGTTCCCCCGCGACTTCCCAATCGGAGACCCTCATGGCCAACGACATGATGCACGACATCTTCAGCGGGCAGCCGAACCTGTCGACGACGGAGCGCGCCGTCTCGGTGGCGCTGGGCCTCGGCATCGCCGCCGCCGCCGCGCAGCCCCGTCCCAACAAGCTCCTGAGCCTGCTGGCCCTCGTGGTCGGCGTGGGCCTCGCCGTGCGCGGCGCCACCGGCCACTGCGCCGTGAAGGCCGCGTCCGAGCATCTCTGAGCCTCAGCCCTCGGAGGGCTTCGGCGCCTCCGTCTTTGCGAGCGCAGCGAAGCAATCCAGGCAGCGCGACGTCCGACCTCGTTGGGCTGGCCAGGGTCACGTCGCTGCGCTCGTGATGACGGAGGGCGCCCGAGTTGGCGCTCCCGACCGGAATGTGCAGACCGACAATGAGAAAGGGGCGCCCCGCGGGGCGCCCCTCGTCGTATCCGGACCTGTCGGACGGATCAGTAGGTGGTGGTGCGGCGGCCGGCGATCAGGCCGTAGATGAACAGCACGACCACGGCCCCCACGATGGCGCCGATGAAGCCCGCGCCCTGGTTCGGCCCGTACCAGCCGATCGCCTGGCCCAGGAAGGTCGCCACGAAGGCGCCGACGATGCCGAGGATCGTGGTCAGGATGAAGCCGGCGGGCTCGTTCGGGCCCGGCATGAGGAACTTGGCGATGACGCCGGCGAGAAACCCGATGATGATGGTCCAGAGAATACCCATGACTGACCCCAAGGCGTGATTGTCGATGGCGGCAGAACGCTTCGAGGCCCGCGACGGTTGCCCGCACCCCGACCGCCGATGACGATTTTCCTCGGGTTCCCGCGGCGCGTGCGCGCGCGGCCCTTTACGGCCGGGCCGGTGCGGCGGCAGATACGCCGGTTCTCGAGGATGTGGAGACGGGTATGGACATTCAGCGGATCGAGCCGGGCAAGCGGATGTCGCAGGCCGTCACCTTCGGCGACATGGTCTACCTCGCCGGGCAGGTCGCGTCCGACACGGTCGGCACCGGGGTCACGATCCAGACCCAGCAGATCCTGTCGGAGATCGACCGGCTACTCGCCGCGGCCGGCAGCGACAAGGCGCGGATCCTCTCGGCCACCATCTACCTCGCCGACATCGCGACGTTCGCGGAGATGAACGCCGCCTGGGACGCCTGGGTGTCTCCGGAGAACGCGCCGGCCCGCGCCACCGTCGAGGCCAAGCTCGCCGCGCCGGAGTACTTGGTCGAGATCGTGATCGTGGCCGCGAGGAGCCGGTGATCGGCCCGCGTCGGACCGTCCTGGCGGCGGCCGCGGCCGTCCTCGCGGGAGGGCTCCTGGCGGTCCTGCCCCTCGTGCGGCCGGCACCGGCCGCCGAGGAGCGGGTCGTCAACATCTACAACTGGTCGGACTATATCGACCCGCAGGTGCTCGAGGCCTTCACCCGCGAGACCGGGATCAAGGTCGTCTACGACACCTACGACAACAACGAGATCCTGGAGACCAAGCTGCTCGCCGGCCGGTCGGGCTACGACATCGTCGTGCCGTCGGGACCGTACCTGCAGCGGCTGATCCGGGCCGGCGCGTTCCTGCCCCTCGACAAGTCCAAGCTGAAGAACCTCGGCAACCTCTGGCCCGAGGTGACCAGCCGGCTGGCAGCCTACGATCCCGGCAACACCTACGCCGTCGACTACATGTGGGGCACGACCGGCATCGGCTACAACGTCGCCGCGGTGCGCGAGCGCCTGGGCGCCGGCGCGGCGGTCAATTCGTGGTCCGTCGTCCTCAATCCCGCTTCGGCCAACAAGCTGAAGGAGTGCGGGATCATGGTGCTCGACAGCCCCGAGGACCTGATCCCCAGCATGCTCCCGGCCTTCGGCGCCAAGGCGGATTCCAAGCGCTGGGACGACATGACCCTGGTGACCGACGCCCTCTACAAGGTGCGCGGCGCCGTGCGGAAGTTCCACTCGTCGGAATACATCCAGGCGCTGGCCAACGGCGATATCTGCCTGGCCGTCGGCTATTCGGGCGACATCATGCAGGCCAAGCGCCGCGCCGAGGAGGCCAAGAACGGGATCGACATCGCCTACGTCGTGCCGAAGGAAGGCGCGCTCATGTGGTTCGACACCTTCGCGATCCCGAAGGATGCCGCCCACCCGGCCGAGGCGCTGGCCTTCATCGACTACATGATGCGGCCCGAGGTGGCGGCGGCCAACACCAACTTCGTCTCCTACGCCAGCGGCAACCTCGCGGCGAAGAAGTTCGTGAAGCCCGAGATCCTGAGCAATCCCGGCATCTACCCGGACGAGGCGACGATGCAGCGCCTGTCCATCAACACCGCCTGGGACGACCGCACCCAGCGCTTCGTCACCCGCCTCTGGACCCGGGTCCGCACCGGGCGCTGACGCGGATCGGCGTCGGAGGGGGCCGTCAGCCTTCCGGATCCGCCGGCACGCCGCTGCGGGCGAGCCACGCGCGGACCGCAGCGCGGGTCTCGCGCCCGGAATCGTTCAGCAGGCGCTCGGGGGTGGTGAAGAAGTACGGCTGGAAGGTCTTTCGCTGCGCGTTGCGCAGGGTCGGGTCGATCCCGGCCTCGAGCAGCCTCAGCACCCAGGGATTGGCCGCGCCGACCTGCGCGGCCACGTGCAGCAGCGAGTTGCCGGTGGCGTCGACCCGGTTCAAGTCCGCACCGGCCCGCAGCAGCAGCGCGATCTGCGCCTCGCGCCGGTTCTGTACGGCGCGGAACAGCGGCGTCCACTGACCGCGCGGGCTCACCGGGTCGACCGGCGCGCCGTGGCGCAGCAGGATCTCCAGGTAGGTCGGATCCTCGACCATCGCCGCCATGTGCAGCGCGGTCTCCTGATCGAGCCCCGGCACAGACGGGTCCGCCCCCGCGTCGAGCAGGGCCGACACCGCGCGCGGCCGCGCGTTCCAGATCGCCCATTCGAGCAGGGTGAGGTTCCGGCCGCCGCGGACGGAGAGATCCAGGCCGGGCGCTAGCGCGGCGATGCGCGCGACGTCACCGCGGGCGACCGCCGTGGCGATCGCGGCGAGAGGGGACGCCTCGAAGGCGCCGCTGTGGTCCCCGGTCGGGGTCTCCATGACCGTTCGCTCCTCGGCGCCGCCTGATTCGGCGCTGCGCGACGCGGGCCATGTGACCGATAAACACGGAGGTGCCGCAAGGCCCCTTCCGCAAGTGTCGCCGCCGGGGCGCACCGCCGGCGCACGACGTGGTCAAGAAGCGATCTCGCCGCGGCGCCGGTCGAGACCGTCCGCGGCGAGCCTCGTCGATCCCGGAATCGATGACCTAGTGCTTCAGATCGTCCGGAACCTTGCCGCCGTTCTCGGCGAGCTTCTGCATGACCTGCTTGTGCAGCCAGATGTTCATGCTGGCCGAATCGTCCTTGTCGCCGGTGTAGTGGAGCTCGTCGGCGAGCTGCTTGCGCGCGGCGAGGCCGGAATCGAGGCCCAGCAGCTTCATCAGGTCGACGATCGAGTGCCGCCAGTCGAGCGTCTGCGGGTTCTTCTCGGCGAGGCCGGTGAGCACCGCCGCGACGTCCACGGGCTCGCTGCCGCCGGCCGAGCCGGGGGCCGACGTGGAGGGCGTGCTCGTGCCGGCCTGGCCGCCGGAGCCGGCGTTGGGCGCGGGCGCGGCGTCCGCGGTGCCGCCACCGAACGGATGGAGGATCTTGCTGACGATGCTGCCGAGGAGGCTCATGGATCCGCTCCGATAATCGAGGCCCGATCTCCGCGTCGGGCGGCCATTCAACTGGCTGTGAGCCTTGGCGTTCCGCGATTCGGCAGGCTCGGGACGGTCGGCGCGGCGCGGCCCGGAGCGATCACGATCTCGGCCAGAGGGCGAGGACGAGCGCGGCCCGCTCCTCCGCGAGCGTGCCGTCCGGGACCGGGCGGCCCGCGCGGGCGTACCAGTAGCGCGCGTTGCCGTCGTCGCCCTCGACCCGGTGGAGATGGGCGTGGACCCAGGCCGCGTCGGACCCGCCGGCGTCCTGGACGAGGCGGTGCGCCCGCTCCCAGGCGGCGGAGGCCGGGCCGGACGCGTCCCGGGCGAGCCACCAGAGCGCGGCGAGCGGGGCGTCCCAGACGCTCGGCGGCTCGGACGCGGCGAGTGTCGCGGCGAAGGCGGCGGGGAGGCTCTCGGTCACGGCTGTCTCCTTCCCGGGCGTTTCAGCGGCCGGCGGCGCGCTCCGGCTGCCAGCGCCCGCGGCGCTGCCGGGCCGACCACGCGTAGCGGGCATCGCCGTCGAGGCGGTCGAGATGGTCGGAGAGGCGGTTGCGCTCGAGCCACGACAGGGCCGCCTCCAGCTCCGGGAGGGTCATGGTCGCGCGGCCCTTGCCGAGCACGCGCTTGAGAACGGCGTTGTAGCGGTGGGCGAGATTGCCGCCGCGGGGCACGCGCAGCGAGGTCTCGTCCTCGACCGCCTGGGCGGCCACCGCGGCGGCGAGCCGCTGGCGCAGGGTCCGCTCGGTGACGGAGGGCGGTTCGGGCGCGGGCGCCGCGGCGACCGGTTCGGGGAGGCGCGGGCGCAGCAGGGCGTAGCGCATCCCGATCGCGTTGCTCTCCAGGGGCGTGATCCCGCCCGGCTCGTCGTCGCGCCAGCGGGTCCGCTCGGGCACGACGGCGCTCGCCGGCCGCTCGCGGGGCGGCCGGACGCTGCTGCCCTGCTCGGTCTCGAGTTCGAGGCGGAACCGCGCGAAGAGCGGGTCGTCGGGGTGGAAGATCAGCGCCTGCTGCCCGTTGTAGGGGCCGGCATGGGGATCGACCCGGGTGGCCCGGGCGAGCATCTGCTCGAGCCAGGGCCGGGAGCGGATATGGGTCAGGGCCGCGACCACCGCGACCTCCGGGGCGTCGAGCCCCTCGTACGCCATCGCCACCGTCACCAGCACGGCCGGTTCCGGCGTGAGCCGGAACGCTGCCAGAGCCGCGTGGGCGTCGCCTTGACCGGAGGTCGCGAGACGGACATCGCGCGCGCCCTGCCCGGCCGGCATCCAGTCGCGCAGGGTCGCGAGATAGGCCCGCGCGCTCGCCTGATCGGGCGCCACCACGAGGAGCTTGCCGAGCCCCCGGGCCGGTTCGCCGGGCGGGAGATCGCGCTCCGCCCGGCGCCGGGCGCGCAGGCGCTTCGTGGCGAAGAACGCCTCGCTCAGAAGGTCGCGGGCGAAGCCGGTCCGAAGGGCGGTGAACAGCGCCGGCCGGGTGGTGATCCGGACCGCGCCCGCGCCGAGCCGGTGCGGCCCGACGCGCGGGCTGTCGCCGGCGATCCGGCCGCCCTCCAGCCAGCTCGCCTCGCCGTCGAGGGCGCCGAACGTCACCGGCAGCACCGCCCGCTCGGCCAGCGCCTGCGCCCGCGAGTAGCCGATGACCGCGAGGCCGGTCGCGTCGAGGTCGAGTTCCGGCCCGCGGCCGGGTGCGGCGGGCTGGTAGGGCAGCCCGAGGATCCGCCGCCCGTCCGCCCGCTCCAGCGTCCCGGACAGGTACAGGCGCACGGTCGCCGCCTCCATGACGGGCAGCATCGCGCGGGACCACGCCCCCGCCTCGGCATCCTCCGCGGAGGCTTCGTCGGCGCCCGGGCGACCGGGGACCGGCAGGTGATGAACCTCGTCGACCACCAGCAGGGTGCGGTGCGCCCGCGCCTCCGCGAGGTGGAGCGCCGGGGCGGCGGCGACCGCCTGATAGGTGGTGACGTAGCCGGCCAGCCCCCGCGCCGGGTCGCGCTCGTTGTCGGCGGCCCGGACGCTGAGGGCGTGCCCGAAGGCCGCGCGCCACAGCGGGTCGGCGAAGGCCTCCTCGGCCTGCAGCCGCAGGGAATCCCGCGGTACCACCCAGACCACGCGCTCGACGAGCCCCGCCTCGATCAGCCGGTGCGCGGCGATGACCGGCAGCAGCGACTTGCCCCCGCCCGGCGTGACCGCGGCCAGGATCTTCCGGACATGGGCCGCCTCCCCGCTCGCCATGGCCGCGACCAGGGCCATCAGCGTGCGCTGGTGCGACCGCAGGGACGGGGCGGGACGGGTCAAGGGCCGGCGAAGCAGGGCGACATCGCCACACCGTGGCCGATCCGGATTCCTTTGTGAATCCCCGGAGTCGCGGAACGTTCGCGTTTTCGTCCCAATGGCGGAGCCGCGGGCACCGCGAGGCCGGAAGAGGGTCGACTCTGCAAGCGCGGCCGCCCGGATCGCGGCGACGCCGAGCGAAACCGTCCCGCTCTCCACGATTGCCGCGTCCGGCGAGGCGGATCGGTCCACCATAAGCGTTGACACCCGGCCCACCCCTCACCATAAGGGCGCCGCGGGCGATGCCCGCCTTGGGGGAATGTCCCGAGCGGCAAAGGGGGCGGACTGTAAATCCGCTGCGTAAGCTTCGTAGGTTCGAGTCCTACTTCCCCCACCAAGTTCTTCCCGATCCCGTCAGCCTTGTTTCGCCAGCGCGGCCTCGATACGCGCGGCCGCGGCGGCCGAGAAGCCCTTCCCCTCGAGCCCTTGTCCCGCGGCCGCCTGACCGGTGAGCGAGCGGCGCTTGCCCCCCGGTAGATGCGCCTGCCGCAGGGCGTGGGCGTCTCGGTGACTGGCATGGGTGATCGCGATGGCCAGCGCGTCGGCGGCGTCCGCGACGCGGAACTCGGCCTTCGGCAGAAGGAAGCGGACCATCGCCTGGATCTGCACCTTCTCGGCGTGGCCGGAGCCCGCGACGGTCTTCTTGATGAGGTTGGGGGCGTACTCGAACACCGGCAGTCCGGCGAGGGCCGGCACGAGCAGCGCCATCGCCCGCGCGTGGCCCAGCTTGAGCGTCGCCTGGGCGTCCTTGTTGACGAAGGTCTCCTCCACGGCGACCTCGTCGGGCCGAACGGCCTCGACGACGCGGCCGATCCCCTCGAACAGTTCCCGCAGCCGCAGGGCCAGCGGAAGCTCCCCGTCCGAAGTCACGACCCCGCAATCGCCGTAGGTGAGCTTCGTGCCCTGCGCGGTGATCAGGCCCCAGCCGGTGCGGCGGAGTCCGGGGTCGATCCCGAGAATGCGGACGGCGCTGGTCATGGGGCTCCACGGCTCGGTGAACGGCCCGAGGCTGCCGTACGTATCGTGAACGCTTGGTTTCACCAAGGTTCCGGGCGCGGAAGCGGTCGGCCGTGGCCGGCCCGGCACGGTGCCGGGTCGAACTCACCCCCGGCGACCGAGGAGGATCAGCGCCGTTCCGGCGAGGCAGACCGCGCTGCCCGCGAGGTCCCACCGGTCGGGCCGCTGACCCTCCGCGAGCCACAGCCACAGGACCGAGGCCGCGACGTAGACGCCGCCGTAGGCCGCGAAGGCGCGCCCCGCCGCGGGGCTGTCCACGAGGGTCAGGAGGGCCGCGAAGGCCGCCAGCGAGGCGAGGCCCGGCAGCGCCCACCAGGCCGACCGCCCGAGCCGCAGCCAGGCCCAGAACGCGAAGCAGCCGGCGATCTCGGCGAGGGCGGCGGCCGCGTAGGCGAGGAGGGTCATCGCGTCAGCTTGGCACGGCGCACCGCGCGGGACGAGTCCAGCGCCGGGGACGGACCGCGACCGGCATTAAGCTCCCGGCAAGGAGGATCCGGTCGAGTGTCGCCATGAGCACGCATGTGAGCACCCGCGAGACCCAGGGCGACCGGCTGCTGTTTCCGGGGGACGCCCGCCTCCGCGACGCCGTCCTCGCCTGGATCGAGGCGCTGGCGCGGGAGCGGCGGATGTCGTCCAACACCGTCGAGGCGTACGGGCGCGACCTCCGGCAGTTCCTCCACCACCTCGCGTCCCGTCAGGGGACGCCGACGATCCCGATGCTGATCGGCCTCAAGGTGCGGGACATCCGCGGCTTCATGGCCGCGCGCCGGGCCGACGAGGTCTCCGGGCGCTCGCTGATGCGCATGCTGGCGGGTCTGCGCTCCTTCGCGCGCTTCCTCGAGCGGGAGGGCTTCGGCACCGTCTCGGCCCTGGGCGGTGTGCGCTCGCCCAAGGTCCCGCGGCGGCTTCCCCGTCCCCTGCCCGTCTCCGCCGCGGTGGCGCTGACCGATACCGCGATCCGCGCCGGCGAGGAGCGGGAGCCCTGGGTCCTCGCCCGGGACGCCGCCGTGCTGGCGCTGCTCTACGGCGCGGGGCTGCGCATCTCCGAGGCCCTGGGCCTGACCCGCCGTGACGCACCCCTGCCCGGGGTCGATCAGGTCACCGTGCTCGGCAAGGGCGGCAAGCAGCGCATGGTGCCGATCCTGCCCGTCGTGGCGCAGGCCGTGGCGGACTACGTCGCCGCCTGTCCCCTGCCGCTGCCGCCGGAGGGACCGCTGTTTCTCGGTGCCCGGGGCGGCCCGCTCTCGCCGCGCATCATCCAGTACACGGTCGCGCGCGCCCGCGGCGCCCTGGGCCTGCCCGAGAGCGCCACACCGCACGCCCTGCGGCATTCCTTCGCAACCCATCTCCTGGCGCGCCAGGGCGAACTCCGGGCGATCCAGGAACTCCTGGGCCACGCCTCGCTCTCCACGACACAGCTCTACACGCAGGTCGACGCCGCCCGCCTCATGAGTGCCTACGCGGCGGCCCATCCGCGGGCTGGCCATTGAGCAAGATTGCTAAAAACTTCGACTTCGAGAGCCTTCATCATCGTCTATAGGCGCGTGTTCCGGTTCGCCCAGTGCAGAATCCCGCTCTTTAAGAGCTTCGTCACGATCTTCAGCCAATATGGGCAACGAACGGGATGGGGTTGGGCGGGCGTCATGGATCTTCAGGATGGGAGGGCGCCGGCACGTGTCGTAATCGCGGATTGCGATCCGGGCCGCCGCGTCTCCCTGAGAGAGATCGTCCTGCGATTCGATCCCAGCGCGGTGATCGATGAGGCGACCTCGGGTCAGGCGCTCTGCGACATCCTCCTCCGCCACCGTCCCACCCTGGCCTTCGTGGGAATGCAGCTCGACGATCTCAGCGGCCCCGAAGCCGTCGCCGTCGCGCGCCGGGCGGGTGCGGAGCCCCCCTGCCTGGTGCTGGTGGCGACCCGCGTGCTGCCGCACTGGCAGGAGATCGCCACGAGCCTCGGCGCCTACGAAGTCCTGAAGACGCCCCTCGACCCGAGCCATATCGAGCCGCTGCTCCACGCGGATGCCCGCCGTCGCGCACCGACCCGGGCCCTGCTCGCCTGCTCGACTCCGGCCGGGCGGTCGGCCATCAGCCGCGTCGTGGCGCGCAGCGGGTTCGCGATCGAGCTCGACGAGACGGATGACGGCCGCCACGCCCTCAAGCAGCTGAAGCTCGCCGCCTACGACTTCGCCTTCATCGACGTGAAGCTCGGCGGCATCGACGGGCTCGAACTGGCCTGTCAGATCCAGCCCCTCGGCCTCCCGACCCGGATCACCCTGCTGACCACGTCCGAGCTGGAGCCCGTCGCTCAGGCCGGCCGCTACTTCGGCGTCGACGCCGTGCTGCGGATGCCGTTCTACGCCCGCGACATCGACCTCGCCCTGCACAACGCGCTGGGCCTGCGTCGGCCGTATCTGCTGAACGCCCTGACGGCCCCGCCCGCGCCGAGCGCGCTGCTGCGGATCGCCGACCTGCCGAATTCCAGGCGCAAGATCGCCTGACCCCGCGCCGGGCCGTCGCTCTGCGGGCCAGTCAGGTTCGAGGCGCGCGGTGTGTGACGGAACGCGAAGGCCCCTTTCCCGCACGGGAGAGGGGGCCTTCGCGCAGGCGGTCGAGCCCGCCGAGGTAGCAATCTGCGCAGCCGTGGGCCTTAGCCCGTCAGACGTGGATGGCGCGCTTGTTGACCGCCAGCGCGGCTTCCTTGACGGCCTCGGTCAGCGTCGGGTGCGCGTGGCAAGTGCGGGCGATGTCCTCCGACGAGGCGCCGAACTCCATCGCGACCGCCACCTCGGCGATCAGGTTGCCGGCATCCGCGCCCACGATGTGCACGCCGAGTACCCGGTCGGTCTGGGCGTCGGCCAGCACCTTCACGAACCCGTCGGTGGTGCCGTTCGCCTTGGCCCGGCCATTGGCCGTGAAGGGGAATTTGCCGGCGTTGTAGGCCACGCCGTCCTTCTTCAACTCCTCCTCGGTCTTGCCGACCGAGGCGACCTCCGGGAACGTGTAGACCACGTTCGGGATCACGCCGTAATTCACGTGGCCGGACTGGCCGGCCAGCATCTCGGCGATCGCCACGCCCTCGTCCTCGGCCTTGTGGGCGAGCATCGGGCCGGCAATCACGTCGCCGATGGCGTAGATGCCGGTGACGTTGGTGGCGTAGTGGGAATCGGTGAGGATCCGGCCCTTGTCGTCCCGCTGGACACCGACCGTGTCGAGGCCGAGGCCCTCCGTGTAGGGCGTCCGGCCGATGCAGACGAGGACCACGTCGGCCTGCAGCGTCTCCGCCGCGCCGCCCGCGGCCGGCTCGACCGTGACCGTCGCGCCGCCCTTCTTGCCGACCTCGACGCCCGTCACCTTGGTGGACAGCCTGAAGGCGATGCCCTGCTTCGTCAGGATCCGCTGGAACTGCTTGCCGACCTCGCCGTCCATGCCCGGCAGCACCCGGTCGAGATACTCGACCACGGTCACCTCGGAACCGAGCCGGCGCCAGACGGAACCCAGCTCCAGCCCGATCACGCCGGCGCCGATGACGAGGAGCTTCTTCGGCACCCGGTCGAGTTCCAGGGCGCCGGTGGAGGAGACCACGACCTTCTCGTCGATGGTGACGCCGGGCAGGCGCGCCACGTCCGAGCCGGTCGCGATGACGATGCTCTTCGTCTCGAGCATCTGGTTGCCGCCGTCCTCGGCGATGACCTCGACGCGGCCGGCGCCGGCGATCCGGCCGGTGCCGTGGAAGGTGTCGACCTTGTTCTTCTTGAGCAGGAACTCGACGCCCTTGGTGTTGCCGGCGACGCCCTCGGCCTTGAAGGCCATCATCTTCTTGAGGTCGAGCTTCGGCGTGCCGACGTCGATGCCGAGATCGGCGAAGTGCGTGTTGGCCTCCTCGAAGGCCTCGGACGCGTGCAGCAGGGCCTTGGACGGGATGCAGCCGACATTGAGGCAGGTGCCGCCGTGCGTCGCGCGCTTCTCGACCACCGCGGTCCGCAGGCCGAGCTGCGCCGCGCGGATCGCGCAGACGTAGCCGCCGGGGCCGGTGCCGATGACGACGAGATCGTAGGACATGAGGCTTCGCTTCCGCTCGGTCGTGCCGCGTGCGAGACGGGCAGGGAATGTCAGGTGGGGCTTGGCCTCAGCGGCCGCCGCCGATGTCGAGGATGGCGCCCGTGGTGTAGGAGGCCTCGTCCGAGAGGAGCCACACGATCGGTGCGGCCACCTCCTCGGCGGTGCCGGCCCGCTTCATCGGGACGCCGGGGCCGAGACGCTCGACCCGGTCCGGCTCGCCGCCGCTGGCGTGGATCTCGGTGGCGATGATGCCGGGCGCCACCGCGTTGACGCGGATGCCGTCGGCGGCGACCTCGCGGGAAAGCCCGATCGTCAGCGAGTCGATGGCGCCCTTGGAGGCCGCGTAGTCCACGAACTGGCCGGGGCCGCCGAGGCGCGCCGCCACCGAGGACAGGTTGACGATCGCGCCCCCTGCCCCGCCGCGCTTGATCGACATGCGCCGCACCGCCTCCCGCGCGCACAGGAAGCTGCCGACCACGTTGGTGGTCATCATGCGCTGCAAGCGGGCGACGCTCATGTCGGCGACGTCAGACTTCACGTCGACCACGCCGGCATTGTTGACGAGCGCCGCGAGGCGGCCGAGGCCGTCGGCCGCCTTGAACAGGGCGATGACGTCGGCCTCGTTGCCGACGTCGCCCTTCACGGCGAGCGCCCGTCCGCCCTTGGCCGCGATCGCGTCCACCACGCCCTGCGCGGCGGCGGCGTCCGACACGTAGCTCAGGCAGACGGCGTAGCCGCGCTCCGCCAGGAGGAGCGCCACCGCGCGGCCGATGCCGCGGCTACCACCCGTGACGATCGCGACCCTGTTCTCAGCGCTCGACATGGCTGCCTCAGAGGTCCAGCACGAGGCGCGCCGGATCCTCCAGCGCCTCCTTGACCCGCACCAGGAAGGTCACGGCCTCCTTACCGTCGACGATGCGATGGTCGTACGACAGGGCGAGGTACATCATCGGCCGCGCCTCGATCTTGCCGGCGCGGACCACCGGGCGCTCCTCGATGCGGTGCATGCCGAGGATGCCGGATTGCGGCGCGTTGAGGATCGGCGTCGACATCAGCGAGCCGTAGATGCCGCCGTTGGTGATCGTGAAGGTGCCGCCCTGCATCTCCTCGATGGAGAGCTTGCCGTCGCGGGCCTTCTTGCCGAAGCCGGCGATCTTCTTCTCGATGCCGGCGATCGACAGGTCGTCGGCGTCGCGCACCACCGGCACGACGAGGCCCTTATCGGTGCCGACCGCGATGCCGATGTGGTAGTAGTTCTTGTAGACGAGGTCCTGCCCGTCGATCTCGGCGTTGACCGCCGGCACGTCCTTGAGGGCGCCGATCACCGCCTTGGTGAAGAAGCCCATGAAGCCGAGCTTCGTGCCGTGCTTCTTCTCGAAGATGTCCTTGTACTGGCTGCGCATCGCCATCACGGCCGACATGTCGACGTCGTTGAACGTCGTCAGCATCGCCGCGGTGTCCTGCGCGTCCTTCAGGCGGCGCGCGATGGTCTGGCGCAGCTTCGTCATGCGCACGCGCTCCTCGCGCGCGGCGTCGTCCGGCGCCGAGGGGGCGCGCGGCAGGGTCGGACGGGCCTCCTTGGCGGGCGCCGACGGGGCCGACCCCTTGGCGATGGCGCCGAGCATGTCGCCCTTCGTGACGCGGCCGTCCTTGCCGGACCCGCTCACCGACGACGGGTCGACACCCGATTCCCGGGCGAGCTTGGCCACCGCCGGGCCGTTGTCTCCGACCGGGCGCTGCTGGGCCGCGGGGGCGGCGGCATCGCCGTGGTTGCCGTAGCCGGCGGACGATTCCTGGGCCGGGGCCTCGGCCTTCGCGGGCGCGGCGGCCTTCGGGGCCTCGCTCCGGCTCTCGGCCTTGGTCTCGGCGGTCTCCTTCGGGGCGGCCTTCTTGGCCGTGCCGCCGCCGGCTCCGGCCTCGACGATCGAGCCGAGCAGGGCACCGGGCTCCACGGTCTCGCCGTCCTTGACCAGGATCTCGCCGAGCTCGCCGGCCGCCGGGGCGTTCACCTCCAGGGTGACCTTGTCGGTCTCGAGCTCGACGATCGGCTCGTCGGCCGCGACCGTGTCGCCGGGCTTCTTGAACCAGCGGCCGATCGTGGCCTCGCTCACGGATTCGCCGAGGGTCGGGACGAGGATGTCGGTTGCCATGCTCTCTTCTGCCCCGCGGGGGGCCTCCTCTGGATGTCGGGCCGCGACGTCAGCGCCGAAGGATCAGGGATGGAACGGGCGAGACGGTGTACCGGAAGCCTGCCTGCGCCATCAGGACGGGATCTGCTTCGCCGAGCGCCTCGGCCCGGGCCGCGTCGTCGGCCTCGACCAGGGCGAGGCCCCAGGTGCCGCCGGACTCGAAGACGGGTCCGACCGCGATGGCGGTGCCGGCGGCCGCCTGCTCCATCCAGTAGCCGGAATGCGCCGAGAACAGCGCCTTCTCGGCCTCCGTCGCGTCGAACGGGAAGCTCGGGCGGGGTGGTTCCAGGCGGAGCAGGAAGTAGGCCATGGCCGGACGATCAGACCGCCAGGGCCTCGTTGAGGAAGGCCTGGAGCTGCGCCTGGTGCTTCGACATCTGGCCGACCGCCGTGGAGGCGGAGGCCGGACGGCCGACGTAGCGGGCGCGCTTCACCGCGGAGCCGGCCTGGCCGAGCACCCACTCGAGGTAGGGCTCGACGAAGGACCAGGCGCCCATGTTCTTGGGCTCCTCCTGGCACCAGATCACGTCGGCGTTGCGGAACCGGGCCATCTCGTTGGCCAGCGCCTTCAGGGGGAACGGGTAGAGCTGCTCGACGCGCATCAGGTAGATGTCGTTGAGGCCGCGCTTCTCCCGCTCCTCCAGCAGGTCGTAGTAGACCTTGCCGGAGCACAGCACGACGCGGCGGATCTTATCGTCGCGCACGAGCTTGTTCTGCGCCCCCTCCTCCTCGGCGTCGTCCCAGAGGACGCGGTGGAAGGTCGAGCCCTCGGCGAGCGCGTCGAGGTTCGACACGGCGCGCTTGTGGCGCAGCAGCGACTTCGGCGTCATCAGGACCAGCGGCTTGCGGAAGTCGCGCTTCAACTGCCGACGCAGGATGTGGAAGTAGTTCGCCGGCGTCGTGACGTTGGCGACCTGCATGTTGTCCTCGGCGCAGGCCTGGAGGTAGCGCTCCAGGCGGGCCGAGGAGTGCTCGGGCCCCTGGCCCTCGTAGCCGTGCGGCAGCAGCAGCACGAGGCCCGACATGCGCAGCCACTTGCGCTCGCCGGACGCGATGAACTGGTCGATCACCACCTGGGCGCCGTTGGCGAAGTCGCCGAACTGGGCCTCCCAGAGGACCAGGGCGTTCGGCTCGGCGAGCGAGTAGCCGTACTCGAAGCCGAGCACCGCTTCCTCGGAGAGCATCGAGTTGATGATCTCGATCGCGGCCTGCCCCTCGCGGATGGCGTTGAGCGGCGTGAAGCGCTGCTCGTTCTCCTGGTCGATCACCACCGCGTGGCGCTGCGAGAACGTGCCGCGCTCCACGTCCTGACCCGACAGGCGGACCCGGTTGCCGTCGAGGAGCGTCGCCCCGAAGGCCAGGGCCTCGGCGGACGCCCAGTCGATGCCGACCCCCGTCTCCACCGCCTTGGCGCGGTTGTCCATGAAGCGCTGGATCGTGCGGTGCAGGTGGAAGCCGGGCGGCGCCTGCGTGATCCTGCGCCCGATCTCCTGCAGGGTCCCGGCCGGCACGGCGGTGCGGCCGCGGCGCGGGTCGTCCACGTCCTCGTGCACGGCCTTCACGCCGGACCAGCGGCCGTCGAGCCAGTCGGCCTTGTTGGCCTTGTAGTTGTTGGCGACGTCGAGCTCGCTGTCGAGCATCCCGCGGAACTCGGCCTTGCGGGCGTCGAGCGCCTCCTGGGTCACCGAGCCGTTCTCGACGAGCTTGCGGCCGTAGCTCTCCAGCACCGACGGATGCTTGCGGATCCGCTGGTACATCTTCGGCTGGGTGAAGGCCGGCTCGTCGCCCTCGTTGTGGCCGAAGCGGCGGTAGCACAGCATGTCGATCACGACCGGCTTGCCGAACTTCTGCCGGTACTCCACCGCGACCTTGGCGGCGAAGGTGACGGCTTCCGGATCGTCGCCGTTGCAGTGGAAGATCGGCGCCTCGACCATCTTGGCGACGTCGGACGGGTAGGGTGAGGAGCGCGAGAAGCGCGGATCGGTCGTGAAGCCGATCTGGTTGTTGATGATGAAGTGCACCGAGCCGCCGGTGCGGTGGCCCTTCAGGCCCGACAGGCCGAAGCACTCCGCCACCACGCCCTGGCCCGCGAAGGCGGCGTCGCCGTGGATCAGGAGCGGCAGCACCGTGCGGCGCTCGATGTTGGGCTTGGCCCACTGGTCCTGCTTGGCGCGGACCTTGCCGAGCACCACCGGGTCGACGATCTCGAGGTGGGACGGGTTGGCGGTGAGCGACAGGTGGACGTTGTTGCCGTCGAAGGCGCGGTCCGAGGACGCGCCCAGGTGGTACTTCACGTCGCCCGAGCCCTCGACCTCGGCCGGGGAGGCCGAGCCGCCCTTGAACTCGTGGAACACCGCCCGGAAGGGCTTGGCCATCACGTTGGTGAGCACGTTGAGCCGGCCGCGATGGGCCATGCCGAGCACGATCTCGCGCACGCCGAGCGCGCCGCCGCGCTTGATGATCTGCTCCAGCGCCGGGATCATCGCCTCGCTGCCGTCGAGGCCGAAGCGCTTGGTGCCGGTGTACTTGAGGTCGAGGAACTTCTCGAAGCCCTCGGCCTCGATCAGCTTGTTGAGGATCGCGCGGCGCCCCTCGGGGGTGAAGGAGATCTCCTTGTCCTTGCCCTCGATGCGCTCCTGGATCCACGCCTTCTCGGCGGGATCCGAGATGTGCATGAACTCGACGCCGAGGGTCTGGCAGTAGGTCCGCTCCAGGATGCCGACGATCTCGCGGATCGTGCCGAACTGCAGGCCGAGGACGTTGTCGAGGAAGATCGGACGGTCCCAGTCGGCCTCCTCGGTGAAGCCGTAATGCTGCGGGTGCAGCTCCTCGTGATCGCCCCGCGGCGCGAGCCCCAGCGGGTCCAGCTTGGCGTGCAGGTGGCCGCGCATCCGGTAGGAGCGGATCAGCATGATCGCCCGCACCGAATCCTTGGTCGCCTGCTCCACCGACACGCCGGTGGTGGCGGTGACGCTGTCCTGCGGCTTGCCGGGCTTGGGCTCCTTGGCTTCCCGCGCGACGATCTTGTCGCCGATCGCCTTCTCCAGGGCGCCCCAGTTGCCGTCGAGCGCCGAGACCAGCTCGCCGTTGAGCGGCACCGGCCAGTGCGGCTTCTCCCAGGAGGCGCCGGCGGCGTTCTTCTCGACCAGGGTCTCGTCCTCGCCGAGCCCCTTGAAGAAGGTCTGCCACTCCGGATCCACCGAGGACGGGTTGCGGGCGTAGGCCGCCTGCAATTCCTCGATGTAGGCGGCGTTGGCGCCGTACAGGAACGAGGTTTCGAGGAGCGCTTCGTTCACGTCCTGGCGTGCCATGGTGCGTCCATCCTGATCGCGCGGGCAGGCTCCCCTGCCCTCCGGGCTCCCCGTCAGCGCGGCGGAGCGCCCTCGAACCGAAACGGGGCGGGTGACCGCCCCGCTGAGATCGTCTGCACGCCCGATATGGGCGTCGCGGCCCTGCGATGGCCGCGACGCAGGCGCGCGGGCCTTTAGCCCTTCAGCACTTCGACGAGCGTCGAGCCCAGCCGGGCCGGCGACGGCGACACGCGGATGCCCGCGGCCTCCATGGCGGCGATCTTGTCCTCGGCGCCGCCCTTGCCCCCCGAGATGATCGCGCCGGCATGGCCCATGCGGCGGCCCGGAGGCGCCGTGCGGCCGGCGATGAAGCCGACCATCGGCTTCTTGCGCCCGCGCTTGGCCTCGTCCTTGAGGAACTGCGCCGCCTCCTCCTCGGCCGAGCCGCCGATCTCGCCGATCATCACGATCGACTCGGTCTTCGGGTCGGCGAGGAACAGCTCCAGCACGTCGATGAACTCGGTGCCCTTCACCGGGTCGCCGCCGATGCCCACCGCCGTGGTCTGGCCGAGGCCGGCATTGGAGGTCTGGAACACCGCCTCGTAGGTCAGCGTGCCCGAGCGGGACACGATGCCGACCGAGCCCGGCCGGAAGATGTTGGCCGGCATGATGCCGATCTTCGATTCGCCCGCCGTGACGATGCCCGGGCAGTTCGGCCCGACGAGGCGCGACTTCGAGCCCGTCAGCGCCCGCTTCACCCGCACCATGTCGAGCACCGGGATGCCCTCCGTGATGCAGACGATCAGCGGCACCTCGGCGCTGATCGCCTCGCAGATCGCGTCGGCGGCGCCCGGCGGCGGCACGTAGACCACCGAGGCCTCGGCGCCGGTGGCCTCGCGCGCCTCCGCGACCGTGTCGAAGACCGGCAGGCCGAGATGGCTGGAGCCGCCCTTACCGGGGCTCGTGCCGCCGACCATCTTGGTGCCGTAGGCGATGGCCTGCTCGGAGTGGAAGGTCCCGTTCTTGCCGGTGAAGCCCTGGCAGATGACCTTGGTGTTGGCGTCGATCATCACCGACATGATCAGGCTCCCTTCACGGCGGCGACGATCTTCTGGGCGGCGTCGTCGAGGTCGTCCGCCGGGATGACGTTGAGGCCGGAATTGCGGATGATGGCCTTGCCCTGCTCGACGTTGGTGCCCTCGAGGCGCACCACCAGCGGCACCTGCAGGCCCACCGCCTTCACGGCCGCGATCACGCCGTTGGCGATCACGTCGCACTTCATGATCCCGCCGAAGATGTTGACGAGGATCCCCTTCACGTTCGGGTCGGCGGTGATGATCTTGAACGCCGCCGTGACCTTCTCCTCCGAGGCGCCGCCGCCGACATCGAGGAAGTTCGCCGGCTCCTCGCCGTAGAGCTTGATGATGTCGAGCGTCGCCATGGCGAGGCCGGCGCCGTTGACCATGCAGCCGATCGTGCCGTCGAGCGCGATGTAGGCGAGGTCGTACTTGGACGCCTCGATCTCCTTGGCGTCCTCCTCGGTCTCGTCGCGGAGCGCCATGATGTCCGCGTGCCGGTAGAGGGCGTTCGAATCGAAGGCCATCTTGGCGTCGAGGCACTTGAGGTGCCCATCGGCGGTCAGCACCAGCGGATTGATCTCCAGAAGGCTCATGTCCTTGGCCACGAAGGCCGCGTAGAGCTTCTCGGTCAGCGCGGCCGCTTCCTTGGCCTGGGCGCCGGACAGGCCCAGCGCCTTGGCGACGGCGCGGCCGTGGTGGGGCATCACGCCGGTGGCCGGGTCGACCGCGATCGTGTGGATCTTCTCGGGCGTGTCGTGGGCGACCGCCTCGATGTCCATGCCACCCTCGGTGGAGACCACGAAGGCGACGCCGCCCGTGGCGCGGTCGACCAGCATCGAGAGGTAGAACTCCTCGGCGATCTGGGCGCCCTCCTCGATGTAGAGGCGGTTGACCTGCTTGCCGGCCGGGCCGGTCTGGATGGTCACCAGCGTCTGGCCGAGCATCTCGCCGGCGAACTGCTTGACCTCGTCGATCGACTTGGTGACGCGCACGCCGCCTTTGGCGCCCTCGGGCGCGCCCTTGAAGGTGCCCTTGCCGCGGCCGCCCGCGTGGATCTGGCTCTTGACGACCCAGACGGGGCCGCCGAGCTCCTTGGCGGCGGCCTCGGCCTCCGACGGGTTGAAGATGGCCACGCCGCGGGAGACGGGCAGGCCGAACTCCTTCAGCACGGCCTTGGCCTGATATTCGTGGATATTCATCGGAGCCTCGTAAGGAGGAGCGAATAGGTGGCAGCGGGCGGCGCGTAGAGAAATCGAGTGATCGAGATGCGAATCTCCGACCGCTACGCGCTGCCCGGTATCCGCTTACCGGTCAGGCGAGGCTGCTGTCGACGCCCTTGCAGGCCTCGATGAGTCCCGTCACCGAGGCGACCGACTTGTCGAACATGGTCTTCTCGGCCGCGTCGAAGGTCACCTCGAGCACGCGCTCCACGCCGTTAGCACCGATCACGATCGGCACGCCGATGAACATGCCCTTCACGCCGTACTGGCCGTCGAGGTAGGCGGCGCAGGGCAGGACCCGCTTCTTGTCGCGCAGGTAGCTCTCGGCCATGGCGATGGCGGAGGCGGCGGGCGCGTAGAAGGCCGAGCCGGTCTTGAGCAGGTTGACGATCTCGCCGCCGCCCTTGCGGGTGCGGTCGACCATGGCGTCGAGCTTCTCCTGGGTGGTCCAGCCGAGCTTGACGAGGTCGGTCAGCGGCACGCCCGCCACCGTCGAGTAGCGGGTCAGCGGCACCATGTCGTCGCCGTGGCCGCCGAGCACGAAGGCCGTGACGTCCTCCACCGACACCTTGAACTCCTCGGCGAGGAAGTGGCGGAAGCGCGCCGAATCCAGCACGCCGGCCATGCCGACGATCTTGTTGGTCGGGACGCCCGAGAACTTCTGCAGCGCCCACACCATGGCGTCGAGCGGGTTGGTGATGCAGATCACGAAGGCGTCCGGCGCGTGGGTCTTGATGCCCTCGCCGACGGCCTGCATGACCTTGAGGTTGATGCCGATCAGGTCGTCGCGGCTCATGCCGGGCTTGCGCGGCACGCCGGCGGTCACGATCACCACGTCGGCGCCCTTGATGGCGGCGTAGTCGCTGGCACCCGCGTAGGTCGCGTCGAAGCCCTCGACCGGGGCGGCCTCGGCGATGTCCAGCGCCTTGCCCTGCGGCACGCCGTCGACGATGTCGAACAGCACCACGTCCCCGAGATCCTTGAGGCCGGCCAGAAGGGCCAGGGTGCCGCCGATCTGGCCGGCGCCGATGAGCGCGATCTTGTTGCGAGCCATGTCGGATGTGTCTCCGCTGCGTTCGACTTCGGTGATGCGTTGCGCGAGGCCGGAGCTCCTCGTCCGTCAGGGTCCGAGGCCGGATTCGCCACTCTGAAATCTGCGCGGCTGTGTGGCCGAAAAGCACCGTGGCTTCAACCCGATGAGGGCCGCGCGGGCGGCGCGTCCAGGCCGTCGGATCGCCCTCGAGCGTCCCGACGGTGCCTCCGAAACGTCAACGTCGCGAGTGTTTTAGGTGCAGTGCACCCTGGCGCGGGACGGTCGCGAAGCCGCGATGACAGATCTGGAATCCTGTCATTTCGGGTCGCGGCGGGCGGCGTGCGGCGCGGGAGGGCGCACGAACGACGAAGGCCCGGACAGTCTGTCCGGGCCTTCGAGAGAGCCTGTGGGTGCGCGCCGGATCAGAGGATGCCGGAGCGCAGGACCCGCTGGATCGCGTGGATGACGGCCCCGAACCGGGCCTCGATCAGGTCGCGCGGCACCTCGGCATCGTGCTGGATCGCCAGCGGATGCGTGAAGCGGTAGCTCGCGTCGAAGATGTAGGCGATCGCCCGTTCCCGGTCCCGGGCCGAGAAGATCCCGGAGGTGATGCCCTCCTCGACCACGCGCTCGACGAGGCTGCGCAGCCGCACGCGGTGCCGCCGGGCAATCGGCCGTGCCGAGACGGTGGCGTCGAGATGGACCGCGAACAGGTTCGGCTCGTCGAACAGGGCGTCCCGCTGGACCGTCGCGAGGGCGGTCAGGAGCCGCTCGATCTTGTCATCGGCGGGATCGGGCGCGTCGGCGATGCCGGCTAGCCGGGCTTCGACCTCGCGCAGCCAGCGGCCCGCCACCGCGTCGAGGAGCGCGTCCTTCGACGGGAAGTAGCGGTACACGTTCGCGTGCGTCATGCCGGCCTCGGCGGCGACGGCCACGACCGTCACGCGCTTGGGCCCGAGCCGCGAGAGGTGCTCGGTGGCGATCCCGAGGAGCCGCACGTCGGCCGCGACCGGCGCCCGCGGGCGGGCGGGACTGGCCGCCTCACCGCTCTCGCGGAGTGTGCCGGATTCGGCGTCGGCGACGGTGATCTTGGCCTTGGCGCTGAGCGCCTCCTCCTTGGACCCGTCGGACTCTGGCTTGAGGAAAGGAAGCGGAAGGCGGGAAGTGGACAGGTGGTAGGGCGAGACGGACCCCCATCATACCGGCTGAAGCGTCCCGGCGCTTCGCGTTGACGTTACGGCTTCCCCCCGGGAGCCCGGTTACCTGAGCGGATTAGGACCGCTTAAACACCCCTATGTGTCAGTTTGCCTTGAGAAGGCAACAAATTTTTCTCGTTATCACCTGCGTCAGAAGCGGTTCTTCCACGCCCGCAAGGCGACGAACACCGCTTCGGGATCGCTTTCCGGCGGAAGGTCGACGGATCGCGCCAGGGCCGGCTGCCCGCTGCGCAGGAACGGGTTGGTCGCCCGCTCCGCACCCATGGTCGAAGGGATGAGGAACCGCCCCTCCGCCTGGGCGCGCTCGGCCTCGGCGAGGCGCTTCCTCAGCTCCGGGTTGTCCGGATCGGCCGCCAGGGCGAAGCGCGCGTTGGAGAGTACGTAGTCGTGGCCGCTGAAGACCTGCGTGGCGTCGGGCAGGTCGTCGAAGCGCCGCAGGGAGCGGTAGAGGGTCTCGGGCGGGCTCTCCATCACGCGCCCGCAGCCGAGGGTGAACAGGGTGTCGCCGGCGCAGACGAGGCCGGCTTTCGCGAACCAGTAGGTCACGTGGTCGGCGCAGTGGCCCGGCGTCTCCCAGACCTGCGCCTCTAGGCTGCCGACCGTGACCGTGTCGCCCTCCCGCACGGTCACGTCCACCTGTGGGACCGCGTCGCCGGCCCTGGCGGGGGCGACCACCCGGGCGCCGGTCGCCCGCTTCACCTCCGGGATGCCCTCGACATGGTCGGCGTGCCGGTGGGTCACGAGGATGTCGGTCAGCCGCCAGCCGGTCTCGTCGAGGGCCCGGAGGACCGGTCCGGCCTCCGGCACGTCGATCGCCGCGCAGGCGCCGGTCTGCGGATCGCGGATCAGCACGCCGATGTTGTCGCTGCGGCAGAGGAAGGTGCGAATCTCGGTCTCGGCGGCCATCGGACGGGGTCTCCCAAGAACGCGAACGGGCGCGAAGCGGCGCGAAATCTGTTGCCGTGAACAGGTGATGGTCCGGCGAGGTTCCTCCGGCGCTTGCCGCGCGGCGCGCGGCTCACCATTGAGTACGACGACCGTTCCGTCCGCGATCTCCTGTCCCTCCATGCGCCTCGACGTCAACGGCTTGCGGGCCTTCTACGCCAGCCCTCTGGGCCGCACGACGCACCGCGTGGTCGGCCGCGCGCTCCACGACTTCCTCGGCTCGGTCTCGGGGCTGCGCGTCCTCGGGATCGGCTATGCGACGCCGTATCTCGGGCCGGTCCACTGCATCGCCGAGCGCACCCTCGCCTTCATGCCGGCCTCGCAGGGCGTGGTGAACTGGCCGGGCACCGGGCGCTCCTGCGCGGCGCTCGCCGATCCCACCATGATGCCGCTGCCGGAGGCCGCTATCGACCGGGTCATCCTGGTCCACGCCCTCGAATCGGTGGAGAGCCCGACGGAGCTGCTGCAGGAGGTCTGGCGCACCCTGACGCCGGGCGGCCGCATGATCCTCGTCGTGCCCAACCGCCGGGGCGTCTGGGCCCGCCGGGAGGCGACGCCCTTCGGCCACGGCCAGCCCTACAGCCGCTCGCAGCTCGGTCGGCTCATGCGCGACACGCTGTTCTCACCGGTGAGCTGGGCCGAGACCCTGTACATGCCGCCGGCCCGCTCGCGCCTGATGCTGCGCACCGGGCCCGCCTGGGAGTGGCTCGGCACCGGCCTGTCCCTGCCCTTCGCGGGCCTGCACGTGGTCGACGCGACGAAGCAGCTCTACCGGCCGGTGGCCGTCCAGCAGGTGCGTCGCGCCCGCCGCCTCGCGCCGGCCCGGGTGCTGGTGCCGGCCCCCTCCCCGGGTTGACCCCGATGAGCCTCGACTTCACCACCCAGCAGTTCCTGCTCGCCCTGTCGGCGCTGTTCTCGATCGTGAACCCGGTCGGGGGCGCCTTCATCTTCGCGCAGGTGGCGGGCGCCTTCAGCCACGCCGAGCGCGTGCTGCTGTCGCGCCGGATCGGCGTCTACGCCGCCCTGGTGATGCTCGGCGCCCTCTGGGCGGGCACGCCGATCCTGAACTTCTTCGGCGTCACCCTGGGTGCGCTGCGCATCGCCGGCGGCCTCGTGGTCATGTCGTCGGCCTGGACCCAGCTGAACCGGCCCGAGGCCCGGGAGGCGCGCAAGCAGGCCGAGGCCTCCGGGTCGGCGGGTCGCGGCCCGGCCCCCGCGGAGCCGCCGGGCGACCCGGCCCCCGGCCCCCTCGCCGACATCGCCTTCTTCCCCCTGACGCTCCCGTTCACCACCGGGCCGGGGACGATCGCGGTCGCCATCACCCTGGGGGCCAACCGGCCGGAGGCCTACGCGGAGCGCTTCGGCTTCTACATCGGCGTCACGCTGGCGGCCCTCGCGGTCGCCGCCACGGTCGCGGTTCTCTACGCCTCCGCCGACCGGGTCGTCGCCTTCATCGGCCCGGCCCGCGCCCGGGTGATGGGCCGCCTCTTCGCCTTCCTGCTCCTGTGCGTCGGGACCCAGATCCTGGTGAACGGCCTCATCGACGTGTTCGCGTCCCTCGCCGCGGCGCGGTGACGACCGGGTCACCGCCGACAGGGCAGGGCAAGGCCCGCGGCCCAGATGACCCGCGCGGATTCCGGCCGGCCGAATCGATCGAATTGCGGACGATGTCCGGGATGTTGTGTGTTCATCCAGATATAATAGTCGTACTTCGCTCATCATTGCATATTTTATAAATATAAATCTTCATTAACGATCTAATTCTAGAGCATTCGTCGATGAGAGATCCGATTTTTCGAGGCTTGCGTCCTCACTAGGTCCGAGCATGATCATGCATGGCCCTCGGCCGCGGCGAGGAAGACTTGCGGCCGGAGCCGTCGGCGAAGCGGATCCAGCAACGGAGTGCAGATCGTGGCGACGGACGTCATCGCGGAACCCGAGCGTCGGCCGTCCACATCCGGGCCACGAGCACGAGGCGGCCGCGCCTCTGCCGACCCGTGCACGACCGGATCCCGCGCGTGATGCGACCGGCATCCCGGGCGCGCCGTCGAGCCGGCGCGCGCCGCGTCCCGCCCACGCGGGCCGTGCGGCCCGGCCCGAGCCCGTGAACCCCCGAGATCCCGCAGCCCGGTGCCGCGCGCGGAGCGCGCGTCCGGCGGCCACCCCGCGCGTATCAGCAAGGAGACACCGCATGACCGACACGACGCAGAGCAAGGTTCCGGCCTGGTACAGCCCGGACGAGATCCAGGACATCCAGCGCGATCTCCTGGGCGCCGCCGCGAAGGTTCTCGTGCTCTGCCTCGGCGGCAAGGGCGGCGTCGGCAAGACGACCATCGCCCTCCAAGTGGCCGATCTCTGCGCGGAGGTCGGTCCGGTGCTGGCAATCGACACCGACCCGGCCAACCGGCACTTCCACACGGCGCTCATGCAGGAGACCACGCCCGGCAGCGACAACTTCGTCCCGCGCCGTCCCGGTATCACCGCCATCCGGCAGCGGCTGCGCGCCGAGGACAGCACGGGCCGCGTCGACCCGACCCTGTGCCAGGACCTGATCGAGCGCGTGACCGAGGCGGCCGAGCGCCTCGTCGTGGTCGACTTCCCGGCCGGCGACACCGAGACGACCCGTCGGTGCACCGAGATCATCGTGGAGAGCTGCCGGGAGGCGAATGTCCGCCTCGCCGTGGTCGTCGCGGCCGGCGCGGTGGATCCCACAGCCCTGGAGGTCCTGCGCGAGCTCCGGCCCATGCTGATCGAGTGCGACCGGGCGATCCTGGCGAAGAACACCCTCCAGGCGACCAATTTCGACTATCTCGAATCGTCCGATCTCGTGCGATCCCTGCGGAAGCAGTCGAACTTTCGCGTCATCGAGATCGAGCGGATCGGCGAGCGGCTGATCGAGGCCCTGCGGGTGCAGAACACGACCTGGCAGGCCTTGGCGAACAGCGCGCCGATGCGCCTGCGGGTCGAGGGCCGCCGCCTGCGGCGCAACTTTCACACGGCGTGGCGGGATGCCCTCCGGCCGTGACCAACCTCGAGCGGTTCTACCGGTCGGTCCACGGCCGCGATCTCCAGCCCTGGGAGCGTCAGCTCGCCGTGCGGATCGCGGCCGCCCTCAACACCACGACGGACGACGACTTCGTCGTCCACCTGCTGCTGGTGTACATGTCCACCAACGCCATCACGAACATGTACAACGAGCTGGTGGCGGCGCGGAACGGTCTCGCCGAACACAACCGGGACCTCATCGGGTCGCTGACGGCGGACCTGCGGCGCAACAGGCTGATCACCGCCGTTCTGCTCGGCGCGGCCGCCCTCGGCGTGCTCGTGAGCGTCGGGATCCTCTCCACTGTCCTCAACCTGTCTTACGGGTCCGCGGCCAGCGCGGCGCGCCTCGCCGCGGCGCTGGAATCCTGCGAGGCGCGCGGCCCGGCCGGCGCCCAGCGCGGCCTCGGGATCGGCCGCTGAGCCGAGGGAACCCGCCGTCGGCTCACTCGAGGCGGACGGACACGCTGTCGGTGGCGCCGGTCGTGTCCAGGACCGAGATCCGCGCGAAGCCGGCGCCCCCCGGGGCCCACTCGGCCTTCCGCCGCGGCGTCTGCACGACCGGCTGACCGTCGACCAGCCAAGTGAGCGGCGGCACGCCGCCCAGGGCCTTGAGGGCGAGACCCGGGCCGCCCGCCGCGGCGCCGTGCCGGTCCGCCGCGAGGCCGAGATCGATCCGCGCCCCGTCCGGCGGATAGGCGATCCGCAGCGACGGTCCCGCCGCCTCGGCCGCCTCGCGCCGCAGGTGCCGCAGCGGCGGCGGCAGGCCCGCCGTCCCGACCACCAGCGCGTCCCGCGGCTGGGGCACCGGCTCGGTCTCGATCCCGAGGCGCGCGAAGGCGTCGAACAGGATCGGCGCCGCGACGGTGCGGCCCACCAGCCCCGGCACCGCGGCACCGTCCGGGCGCCCGGCCCAGACGACGATCGTCGCGTGGCGGTCGAAGCCGGCGGCCCAGGCGTCGCGGTACCCGTAGGAGGTGCCGGTCTTGTAGGCGATGCGGTTCGGAAGGGCGTTCTCCGGCGGCGGTGTCCCGCGCAGGATGTCGGCGATGTACCAGGCCGCCACGGGCTCGGCGACGCGGTGCCGGGATTCGGCCGCGACCCCGTCGGCGCGGCGCAGCAGGTCCGGAACCGCGCCGCCGCGGGCGAGCCCCGCGTAGAGCCGAGCGAGGTCGGTGACCGTGATGCCGAGGCCGCCCAGCGCGACCGGCAGCCCCGGGGCCGCCTCCCGCGGGAGCTGGATCCCGGCCCCGGCGGCGCGCAGCCGGGCGATGAAGCGGGCGGGACCGACCGCGTCCATCAGCTCGACCGCCGGCACGTTCAGCGAGAACTGCAGGGCCCGCCGGGCCGTGACCGTGCCCTGGAAGGTCAGGTCGAAATTCTCCGGCGCGTAGCTCGCCGAGAAGCGCGCCGGGCGATCCTCCAGCAGGGTCTCGGGATGCGCGAGACCGTCCGCGAAGGCCATGGCGTAGACGAAGGGCTTCAGCGCGGAGCCGGGCGAGCGCACCGCCAGGGTCATGTCGATGGCGCCGCGCCGGGCGGGGTCCAGGTAGCCGGCGCTGCCGACCTGGGCGAGCACCCGGCCGTCGCGGTTGTCGAGGACGAGGATCGCGGCCGAGAGGTCCGGGCCGGCGGCGGCGGCGCGCTCGGCCGCCAGGGTTTCCAGCCGCTCCTGCAGGCGCCCGTCGATCGCGAGGCGGATCGTGGCGGCACCGGGATCGGCCGCCACCGCCTCCTCGGCGGCGTGCGCCGCGAGCATCGGGAACGGCTTGCGCGCCGTCGGCACCGGCTCGGCCCGGGCGGCCTCGGCCTCCGCCGCCGTGAGGATGCCCCGCGCGACGGCCACCGCCAGGACCCGGTCGCGGGCGGCGCGGGCGCGCTCGGGGAACCTGTCCGGACGGCGGGTCTCGGGCGATTGCGGCAGGGCGACGAGCAGGGCCGCCTGCGCGGCGGTCAGCCGGACCGGCTCGCGCCCGAAATACGCGACGCTCGCCGCGCGCACGCCCTCCAGCGGGCCGCCGTAGGGGGCCAGCGCCAGGTAGAGGTCGAGCAGCCCGGCCTTGCCGAGGCGCCGCTCCAGCGCGACCGCCCGCACCATCTGGCGGAGCTTGGCCTCGAGCGACCGCTCGCGCCGCGGCTCGACGAGGCGCGCCACCTGCATCGACAGGGTGGAGGCGCCGGACACGATGCGGCCGCGCGTCAGCCACTGGCCGGCGGCGCGCAGCACCGCGGCCGGGTCGATGCCGGGATGCGCGGCGAAGCGGCGATCCTCGTAGGCGAGCAGCATCGCCCGGTAGCGCGGATCGACCGCCTCCGCGGTGACCGGCAGGCGCCAGCGCCCGTCCGTGGTCGCGAAGGGGCGCAGCAGCGTGCCGGACCGATCCAGCACCACCGTCGAGCGTGATTCGGCCGCGGCCAGGTCGAGGGGCGGCAGCGCGTCGGCGTAGCGCCAGAGCGCGGCGGTGCCGGCCCCCAGGAGGCCGAGACCGAGCGCCGTCGCCCCGAGCGCCGCGCGCAGGCCCCTCGCCCGCTTCCGGGGAGGCGCCGACGCGCGCGGATCCGACCCGTCGTGCGGCACGCATCCTCCCGGTCTCGGCTCCGACGGCGCAGGATCCCGTGTTCCCGCGCGCCCGGCAAGCCCCCGGCGGAGCCGGCCTCTAGGCCGTGCCGACGCCTCGCAGGTCCTCGAAGGCGGGTCGATCCGGCCGATTCATCCGGATCGGGAACGGCACGACGTTGGAGGGCATCGCGGCTGCCGGTGTCTCAGGGGGCTGCGCCGCCTTGCGCGCCTTGCCGGGCTTCGCCCAGCGCTCGATCCGCTTGAAGTAGGTCCGCCTCGCCAGCCAAGCCGGAACTCGCCTGCCCTTCCGCATGATCTGTCCCTCGCCGTTGCGTACCGAGTCCCCCTCAGACCCGCGCCCCGAACGCGTCAAGCGGTTCGAATCACGGCTGTATTCACGATACGAGCGGATCCCGGGGAGCACCGCATCCCCCGTTTGGGTGACGCGGGAGGCCCGGCCGCGACCGTCAGGCCGCCGCGTTCTCCTTCGCCCGCTCCAGCGCGAGCTTCGTGACGGCCACTTGGTCGACCTTGCCGGTGCCGAGCATCGGGATCGCGTCCAGCACCACCACCTCGGCGGGGATCGCGACGTCGGAGGCGCCGCGGCCCTTGGCGAAGCTCTGGTAGGCGGCCCGGGTCGCGCCCTTCTCCTGCGTGAACAGGATCAGCCGCTCGCCCTTGCGGGCGTCCGGCACCGCCGCGACGGCGCTCGGGCGGTCGGGCCAGAGTTCGGCGGCCAGGGACTCGATCCCGGCGAGCGACACCATCTCGCCGGCGATCTTCGCGAAGCGCTTGGCCCGACCCTTGATGGTGACGAAGCCCATCGGGTCTATCGCCACGATGTCGCCGGTGTCGTGCCAGCCGCCCGGCGGCGGCTCCAGCACGCCGGGCTTCTCGGCGCGCAGGTAGCCCAGCATGATGTTCGGCCCGCGCAGGGACAGGCGGCCGCCCTCGTCGATTCCCGGCACCGGCTCGAGGCGGGTCTCGATGCCGGGCAGGATCCGCCCGACTGTGCCGAACCGGTTGAACATCGGCGTGTTGAGGGCGACGACTGGCCCGCACTCGGTGACGCCGTAGCCCTCCAGGATGCGCAGCCCGAACTTCTCCGCCCAGGTCTTCCGGGTGGTCTCCTTCACGGCCTCGGCGCCGGCCACGACGTAGCGCAGGGAGCGCAGGTCGTAGGAATGGGCCGACCGGGCGTAGCCCGTGAGGAACGTGTCGGTCCCGAACAGGACGGTGCTGTTCGAGCCGTAGATCAGCTCCGGCACGATCCGGTAGTGCAGCGGCGACGGGTAGAGGTAGACCGGCACCCCCGAGACCAGGGGCAGGACCAGCCCGGCCGTGAGCCCGAAGGCGTGGAACACCGGCAGGACGTTGAACACCTTGTCCATCGGGCCGAAATCGATCCGGGCCGCCACCTGCGCCACGTTGGCGAGCATGCAGCGGTTGGCGAGCACCACGCCCTTCGGCGTGCCCTCGCTGCCCGAGGTGAACAGCACCGCCCCCGGATCCTCACCGGCGCGCGCCACCAGGGGGCGGCGCGGCGCTAGGAGGCCGCGGATCTTGTCCCCCGTCGTGATGCCGGCCCGCACGTCCTCCAGGTAGATCAACTCGACCGAGCCGCGGATCGCCTCGACGAGCGGGCCCAGCCGTCCCTTCTCGATGAAGGCCCGGGAGGTCAGGATCTTGCTGACCTCCGCCGCCCGGCAGGCCGAGAGCACGTTGGCGGGCCCGGCTGAGAAATTGATCATCGCCGGCACCCGGCCCGCGGAGGCGAGGGCAAACAGCGTCACCGCGGCGCCGTTGGCGTTCGGCAGCATGACGCCGATCCGGCCGCCCACGGGCGCCAGCGGCATCAGCTTGCGGCCGAGGATATTGGCGCCCATCACGAGCCGGCTGTAGCTGAGGCGGCCGCCGACCGGATCCTCCAGGGCGTTGCGGCCCCAGCCGTGGCGCTCGCCCGCCTCGATCAGCGCCGCCATCAGGCCGCGGTCGATGTCGGCGGTGCGGAACACGAGGTCCGACATGATCCCGTAGAGGGCGGCGCCCGCCGCCTGCCGCCGCGCCTTGCCCTTGAGCGCGGGGTCCACGGTCAGCCGCACCGGCGGCATCACCGTCACGGTCACCTTGGGCCACCAGCGGCGGCGCACCTGCCCGCGCGACAGCCGCGAGAAGACGGTGCGTTCCAGGCCGTCGAGCTTCACCGGGACGACCATCGCGCCCGACTTGTCGCCGATCAGCCCGGCGCCGTCGTAGACCTTCATCAGGCTGCCGGTGACCGTGAGCCGGCCCTCGGGGAAGATGATCAGGGTCTCGCCGCTCTTGACCGCGTTGATCAGCGTCCGGGTGGCGAGCGGCCGGGTCGGGTCGAGCGGCATCGCCTTGGTGATGCGCAGGAACGGGCGCACCCACCAGCGCTGCGCGATCCCGCTGTCGATGGCGAAGACCGGCTCCTGCTCGAGGAGCGACAGCGCGAGCGGCGCGTCGAGGAACGAGACGTGGTTGAGGGCGATGATGGCGTTCGGGCCGGCCGCCGCGAGGTTGTCGAAGCCGCGAACCTCCAGCCGGTAGAAGGCCCGGAACAGGATCGACAGGAAGTCGCGGAACGGGCTCGTCGGCAAAGTCGCGAACACGAGCGCGCCGACGATCAGGTTCAGCACCGCCACCACCGCCAGGAGGCTCGCGATCGTGAGGCCAGCGCCCTGCAGCGCCGCGAGCGCCAGGGTGCCGGCGACCATGAAGGCCGCCGTCATGACGTTGACCGCGCCGATGATCCGGGCACGCATCGCCTTCTCGGCCCAGGCCTGCACGGCCGCGAAGGACGGGACGATGTAGAGGCCGCCGGAGATCGCCAGCCCGAGGAAGTCGATCCCGGTGCGCAGGCCGTGGCCGGTCTGCAGGAAGCCGAGGGGGCCGATCGGCTCGGCGGGCGGGGCCGGCAGGTGGCCGATCGTCCACGCGAGGTCGAGGCCGAACAGGCCCATCAGCACCGCGCCGACCGGCGTCGGCAGCAGCACGATCCGTCCGCTGGCGAGCCACGAGGCGAGGCCGGAGCCGACCGCGATGCCGATCGAGAACAGCGCCAGCAGCAGCGTGATCACCGTCTCGGTGCCGTTGAAGGCGCCGCGCACCAGCACCGGCAGCAGCGACAGCACCACCACGCCGACCAGCCAGAACCAGCTCACCGTGAGCGAGCCGCGCCACAGCCGCGTGTCGGCCCAGAGGTCGCGCAGCAGCGCGTAGGTCGAGCGGGCGACGTTCGGGTCGACGCGCAGGTCCGGGGCGCCCTCGCCGGTCGCCGGGATCATCCGGGCCGAGAGCCAGCACAGGACGGCGAAGCCCATCACCAGGACGCCGAACACGAGTCCCGAGCCGCCCATCGCCGAGGCCGCGCCGGCCGCGATCGTGCCGAGCAGGATCGCCAGGAAGGTCGCCGCCTCCACGAGGGCGTTGCCGGCGGGCAGCTCCTCGCGCCGGAGATGGTCCGGCAGGATCCCGTACTTGATCGGGCCGAACAGCGCCGCGATCGTCCCGAACAGGCCGAGCGCCACGAACAGAACCGGGATCGAGTGCAGGAGGAAGCCGAGCACGGCGGTGCCGGCCGCGAAGATCTCGGCGAACTTGAGCCGCCGCGCCATCAGCGCCTTGTCGTAGCGGTCGGCCCACTGGCCGCCGAGACCCGACAGGATGAAGAACGGCCCGATGAACACGGCGCTCGCGAGTGTCACGAGGACGCCGGCATGGGCGTCCGCCTGGCCGCCGATCCCGAACAGGATCAGGAAGGCGAGCGCGTTCTTCAGGAAATTGTCGTTGAACGCCGAGAAGAACTGGCACCAGAACAGCGGCGCGAAGCGCCGCGCAGACATCAGGGTACGGAACATGGCGATCTCTCGGTTCCGAACCTGACTGGCCCACGAGAGACCGTCAGGTCAAATCGGACCGAGGCGAACGCACAGGGATCGCGGGGGCCGCGCGGCCGGGCCGTGTGGACCGGCACGGCTCAACGCCGCCCGGCCGTCGATCCGCTCCCGCGCGTCAAGCCTTGTGGACGAGCCGGCCGCGCCGCGCGACGGCGGCCCCGGCATGCCGGGCGATGAACGCGTGGAGGGAGGCGCCGAGATCGTAGGACCAGTACACGTGGGCCGCGAGCGTCGTGAACACGAGGAGCGCGGCCCCGACCGCGCAGGCCGGCACGAGCAGCAGGCCGGTCAGGACCATCCCGACGGCGGTCCGCTCGGCCAGGGACGCCTGCGGCCAGGGATCGATCGGGAGCGAGAAGAGGGAGAAGCGTCGTCCAGTGCGCATGGCTGCGACCCTCGATGGTTCGGCATGACGCGGTACAGGCAGTCAACAGCGGCCGCGGTCGGACGTTGCGTCCCGGTCCGCGAAATCGGCGTCGCGATCGGTATCCCCGTGACGTTCCGGCCCAATCGGGCGGCGCAACCGAGCGCGCCGCACCGTGTTGCCGGTTCGGTCTGTCGCGGATGAGGTCGGTATGGCACGGGTTGCGGTCGTTACGGGGGGCACGGCCGGAATCGGGCTCGCCACCGCGCATGAATTCGCCGCGCGCGGCTGGTCGGTCGCGGTGATCGCGCGGGATCCCGGCCGTCTCTCCGCGGCCGAGCGGGCGCTCGCCGCCTACGGCCAGCCGGTGCTGGCGATCGGCGCGGACGTCGCCGACCCGGAGGCCGTGGACGCGGCCGCCGAGCGGGTCGAGCGCGAGCTCGGCCCGATCCGCGCGTGGGTGAACAATGCCATGTCGACGGTGGTGAACCCGGCCGACCGAATCACCCCGGACGAGTACCGGCGGGTGACCGAGACCACCTATCTCAGCCAGGTCTACGGGACGCTCGCCGCCCTGCGCCGCATGAAGCGGCGCGACCGCGGCGCGATCATCCAGGTCTCGTCGGGCCTCGCGATACGGGCGGCGCCCCTGCAGGCGCCCTACTGCGCGGCCAAGTTCGCGGTCTCGGGCTTCACCGACGCCCTGCGCTGCGAGCTGCTGCACGACCGGGTCAATGTCAGCCTCAGCGTGATCTACCTGCCGGCGGTCAACACGCCGCAGTTCAACTGGGCGCGCAACCGCACCGGCCACCGCCAGTACGCGCCGGACCCGGTCTTCGACCCGCGGCTCTGCGCCGACGCGATCCTGTACGCGGTCGAGCACCCGCGCCGGGAGGTCTGGGTCGGCCGGTCCTCGGTGATGATGGCGGCCGCCCAGGCGCTGGCGCCGGCGCTCGCCGACCGCAAGGCCGCCTCCATGTGGTCGGCCCAGCTCTCCGAAGAGACCATCCCCGAGATGGCGGGCAATCTCGAGGCCCCCGTGCCCGGCCCGGCCGGGATCGACGGGCGCTTCTCCGGTCGGACCAAGGCGAGCCGCGCCGAGTTCGTCACGAGCCGCACCCGCGACGTCGTGGTCGGCGGCCTCCTCGGCTTGGCCCTCGTCGGCCTCGCCGGCACCGTCCACGCCGCCCGGTCGGCGCGCCGCCTGCCCGGGCGGACCTGACGGCTGCCGAGCCCGATCCCGTCGACAGGCCTGCCACCGTCATTGCGAGCGGAGCGAAGCAATCCACGGTGACGCCCTGCCCGGAGAACGCCCTCTGCCCTGGGTCGCTTCGCTGCGCTCGCGATGACGGGGACGGCGAGTTCAACTAGGGCCGTATCGCACGCACCGCCCCCGAGGAAGGTCCCAGACGATGCCCGGCTATCTGCCCTTCGCGGGCGCCCTGAAGCTGCCCGCCTACACCTGCGACAATTGCGGGTTCTGGCAGCGGCACTTCGAGACGCCGGCCGCCTGCCCGATGTGCCTCGACGCCCGCCACGTCGTGCCGCAGGACGGCTGGCGCTTCCGCACCGCCCGCGAGGCGCAGGACGCCTTTCCCTGCCACTGGCAGGAGCTCGAGCCGGGCGTCTGGCGCTTCTGGAACGAGCCGGTCTCCGGCATCGGGCCGTCCGCCTACCTAATCCAGACCGAGCACGGGAACATGGGCTTCGAGGGCTGCCCGGTCTTCAGCGAGGCCGCCCTCGACCAGATCGAGCGGCTCGGCGGGATGGCTGTGCTCTCGGCCTCGCACCCGCATTCCTACGGGGCGCTGACGCAGCTCCAGGACCGGTTCGACCCGGAACTCTGCCTGCCGGCGGCCGACTTCACGTGGAGCGCGGCGCTGCAGGTGAGCTGGCCCTACGACGATTTCCTCGAGCCGTTGCCGGGGCTGGAGCTGCACCGCACCGCCGGCCATTTCGATGGCCACGCGATCCTGTACGACCGCGGGCGGAAGATCTGCTTCTGCGGCGACGCCCTGAAGTTCGAGCTCGACCCGGCGGATTTCCGACGCGCCACCACGATCTCGGCCCACAAGGCCTTCGTGCGCGGGGTGCCGCTCACGCCGAGCGAGCTGCGCCGCTACCGCGACGTGTTCGAGCGCCTCGACTTCACCCAGACCTGGACGCCGTTCGAGCCCGCCCGCAATTGCGGGCGGGCCGAGGTTCTGGCCCTGCTCGACCAGCTGATGAGCGGCCGATCGCACGCCGCGCCGGTGCCGCTCGACAGCCTGCGGGCTCAGGGCCGGTAGAGCGGGTCGTTCTCCAGGCGGATCGGCTGGCCGTGGGGCGTGGCCTCCGCGGCCCGCAGGAAGGCCTCGGTCCGCGCCGCGACGCTCTCGGGCCCCGCCACGCCCCGCTCGGCCAGGAGCGCTTCCAGCGTCGCGAGCCACGCGCCGTAATCGGCCGCCTGCTCGGGGGCCTCGGTGGGGCGGATCTGGCGGCCGAGGCGGTCCGCCCATTCCGACCACGTGAACAGCCCGGATTCGCGCAGGGAGACCACCAGGGCGAAGACCTGCGCCTCCCAGGGCGCCGCGAAGGGGCTGGGCGACGGCGCGGTCACGAGGGGTCCAGGTACGGTTCGAAGGCCGCCACCGTGACGACTCCGCCCGGGTCGCCGCTCTCGCCCCACAGCTCCTGCGCGGTGAAGGCGACCGTGTAGAGCCAGGTCGGGTTCTCACCCGACCCGTAGGCGTTGGTGTCGGGGAAGACGTAGACCCCGTCGACGCGCACGATCCGGCCGCGCTTGCCGCGCACGTAGCGGGGCAGCCGCGTGTGGCCGGTCGGGTGGCTGTTGCGCGCCAGGACGGCGTCGCCGACCGCGAAGCGCGCCGGGGCATCGGCGGCGCGGCTGCTCGGGAAGCCGGCCCGGAAGCGCTGCTCCAGGCCCTCGCGGGCCAGGACCCGCGCGACGGGCTTGGCCTTCTCCGCGGATCGCCCGCTCGCCAGTTCGGCCGGCGTCACCAGCCCGGTGCCGACGACCTGCTTCTCCAGCGCCCTGAGCCAGATCTCGTAGTAGCTCGACGCGAGATATTCCGCCGGCGGCAGGGATTCGCGGTTGGCCCGGCTGCCGTCGAGGTTCCAGGCGCCCGTGTAGCCCATGGCCATGGCCAGCGCGAAGACGCGGCGCTCCCACGCGGCGTGGAAGACTGGCTCGTCCGGCTCCGGCACCACCGGCCCGAAGCCGTGCGCCCCGCCGAGATCCTGGGCTCCGTTCATACCGGCATCTCCGCGGGCGCGACCGGGATCGCCCTGGGCAGGCCCGTACCGATCATGGAATCGCGGGTGACGAGGGCGGCCAGGGCCTCCTCGGAGAAGCCCTCGGTCTCGGCCGGGCGCATCGGCAGGACCATGTAGCGGGTCTCGGCCGTCGAGTCCCAGACGGTGATGCGGGTGGTTTCCGGCAGCGTCACCCCGAACTCGGCGAGCACGCCGCGCGGGTCGATCACCGCCCGCGCCCGGTAGGGCGGCGCCTTGTACCAGACCGGGGGCAGGCCGAGCACCGGCCACGGGTAGCAGGAGCACAGGGTGCAGACGACGAGGTTGTGGATCTCCGGCGTATTCTCGACCACCACCATGTGCTCGCCGCCGCGGCCGCCGATATCCAACTCGGCGATGGCCGGCGTGGCGTCGGCCAGGAGCCGCGCCCGGAAGGCGGGATCTGTCCAGGCCCGGGCCACGACCCGGGCCCCCGCGTGGGGGCCGACCTTGGTCTCGTAGAGCTCGACCAGGGCATCGAGGGCCGCCGGGTCGACGTAGCCCTTCTCGGTGAGCAGCGATTCCAGGGCGCGCACCCGGGCCTCGACCGGCGACAGGTCGCTGCCGTGGTGATGATCGTGGTGGTGATCGTCGTGGCCATGCGCGTGCTGCGCGTGATCGTGGGTCATCCCGCTCTCCTGACGCTGCGCACTTTGCATCGACCGGCCCGCCGCTGCCAGCCCGGGGGGCCGGATCCGGCCGCCGTTGTCACCCCGGTCACCATGCTTAAATTCCCTGTCACAATTGGGAGCGTTTGGCATCGGTTCAGGATTCCACCGCTACCGACGTTAGAGCTATTCCAGTATACCAGCGTTGGAGGCGGAACCGTTCATGACTGAGGACGCTGCGGACCGGCCAGACGGAGGCGCGGGCACCCGGGACGGGGCCGGCTACGCCGCTTCCATCGGCCAGCACCTCGCCCTGCCGATCCGGGAGTATTTCAAGGTCGTGGAGCTGGAGCCCCTGCCGGCGCAGCTCGCGGCCCTGGTGTCCCGCTTCGACGCGGCGGTCACGGCGCACGGCGAGACGGTCCCCTTCGACTTCCGCGGCGACATCATCAAGGCCCTGCCGGCCCTGCGCACCTTCGCCCTGTCGCTCGTGGGCGACGTGAGCCGCGCCGACGACCTGGTGCAGGAGACCTTCGTGAAGGCCTGGGCCAACCAGCAGCGGTTCCGGCCCGGCACCAACTTCACCGCGTGGCTGTTCACGATCCTGCGCAACCAGTTCTACACCGACCTGCGCAAGACGCGGCGGGAGGTGGAGGACGTGGACGGGACGCATGCCGGGCAGATGACCAGCCCGTCCGACCAGGAGGATGCCAGCACCCTCAAGGTCGTTTGGGAGCGTCTCGGAGACCTGCCCTCCGCGCAGCGCCAGGCGCTGCTGCTGGTGGGTGCCGAGGGCCACACTTACGAGGAGGCCGCGGTCATGCTCGGCTGCCAGGTCGGCACCGTGAAGAGCCGGGTCAGCCGTGCCCGGTCGTCGCTCCTCGACACGCTCGGCGTCGTCGTAGCCGGGCAGGTTCCGGCCGCGTGATCGATCCGTCCCCGAACGGCGCAGCCTGACACGGCCGCGCTCCAGCACCGCCGCACGCAGGATGTGGATCCGCCGCCGGGCCCGCGCCGATCCTGTGCGCGTCGTCACGAGAACCGGACGCCGCGGCCCTTATGGTCGATGTCAGTCATCGATTCGGGGGCGCACATGCAGCACGTGTCCGCAGACAACGACAGGGTGGCGCAGTGGTGCGCG
Source organism: Methylobacterium sp. 275MFSha3.1 (assembly GCF_900108435.1). NCBI lineage: Bacteria > Pseudomonadati > Pseudomonadota > Alphaproteobacteria > Hyphomicrobiales > Methylobacteriaceae > Methylobacterium > Methylobacterium sp. 275MFSha3.1. The sequence continues at coordinate 51,817 of NZ_FNWP01000015.1, forward strand.
GCGCATCCCGTCCTTCTCGCCTTCGGCCTGTGCGCGTTCGGCCTCGCCGTCGTCGCCGCGGTCTGGGGATTCGGGATCCTCACGCCGGCCACGGCCACGGTCATCGCCTTCATCTATGTGGCCTGCCTGGGCGGCTTCCTCATGGAGTACCTCGGGATCAATGAACTCATCAGAGGCTTGAGATTCCTCTGGTTCATTCTGACGGGCGTCTGGTGGCTGTTGACCTTCTGGCGGGCGTGACGGGGCCGTGGATCCCGTCTCCGCGTCTCCGGATCGCCCGCGGTCTCCCGCAGGATGGGGGCGTCGGCAGGTCCGCTGCCGAACGCCGGAGGCGCCGAGACTCCGCGGGTCTCACACCGGCGGCCGGCGCAGGTGCCAGTCGGTCGCGCGCTGGTAGGCCTGTCCGATCCGCAGCGCCGTCGTCTCCTCGTAGCCGCGGCAGACGATCTGCAGCGAGAGCGGCAGCCCGGACGCGGTGAAGCCGTTCGGCAGCGCCAGGGCACAGAGATCGAGCAGGTTGCCGAAACGGGTGAAGCGCGACGGGAGGTGCGCCTCGTCGACGGCGTCGAGCGCGACGGCCGCGCTCTCCGTGGTCGGCGTCAGGAGGGCGTCGATGCCCGCGAGGGCGGCGTCGTACTGCTGCTTCATTGTGGCCCGGCGGTGGAGCGTGCCGAGATACTCCTGGGCCGAGACGTTCGCGCCGGCCAGGATCCGGGCCCGGACGGCGTCGCCGAGCTGGGCGGACGGATCCTCCGCCAAATCCCCGTTGACGAAGTAGGCCTCCGCGTTGGTGATCTGGCTCATGGCCACGCAGTCGCTGAGCCGGAACGGCAGGACGACGTCGACGATCTCGGCGCCCTGCCGGGCCAGGAGGTCGAGGGCCGCGTCGTAGGCGGCCAGCATGTCGGGGGCGACCCCGTCCCGCTCCGAGGCCGGCATCCGGCCGAGGCGCAGGCCGCGGACCCCGCGGTTCAGCGCCGGCCAGGGCGCGTCCGGTGCGACCCCGCGGGTCGTCGGATCGCGGGGATCGGGGCCGGAGATCGCCTCGTAGAGCAGCGCCGTGTCCTCCACGGTGCGGGCCAGCGGTCCGGGCGTGTCGAGGGTCATCGAGAGGGGCACGATCCCCCAGGTCGAGACGCGCCCGACCGTCACCTTGAGGCCCGTCAGCCCGCAGAAGGAGGCCGGCAGGCGCACCGAGCCGCCGGTATCGGTGCCGATGCCCCAGGGCGCCATCCGGGCCGCCACCGACACGCCGGTGCCGCTGCTCGACCCGCCGGGGGTGCGCGGCGTCTCGGCGTCCCAGGGATTCCACGGCGTGCCGAGATGCTGGTTCGTGCCCCAGCCGCCGTAGGCGAACTCCACCGTGTGGGTCTTGCCGAGCACGATCATGCCCTGGCCGATGAGGCGCCGGGCGATCGTCGCGGTGCGCGCGGCCCGGCGCGCCCGGTGAGCGGCCGAGCCGCCCATGGTGATCCGGCCCTCCAGGTCGATCAGGTCCTTGAGCACGACCGGGACGCCGTGGAGCGGCCCCACGGCGTGGCCGGACCGGATCGCCCGGTCGGCCCCCTCGGCGGCGAGGCGGGCATCGGCGGCGAAGACCTCCGTGAAGGCCTGGAGCTTCGGCTCCAGCCGGTCGATCCGGCCGAGGAGGGCGTCGACGGCGTCGACCGGCGAGAGGGTCCGCGCCTGGATCGCGCGGCCGAGCTCGGCCGCGGAGGCGTGTACGGGATCGATGTCGGGCATAGGGTCACTGCACGCTGACGAGGGTGAGGTCGACGAACCAGGATTGCGGCGAGACGAAACCCTGGACCTTCTTGGACATCCCGCGGGGATTGAGGTCGTGGACGACGAACAGCCAGGGCGGATTGTCCACGAGGCGCTCGTGGGCGACCTTGGTCTGGGCGTCGATCACCTTGGCGTCGGTGGTCTCGGCGAGCGCCTTGAGGGCCGCGTCGAACGCGTCGTCCTTCCAGTTGGGGAAGTTAAAGCCGGCCGGCGGGAACCGGTCCCCCGCGAAATAGCGCGCCATCACGGCGGCGTCCGAGGAGGGCGAGGAGACGTTGAGCGCCATCGCGCCCTGGAGGCTCTGCGCATCCGGCAGCGCCCGGCTGGAATTCAGCAGCACCTGCCACTCGACCACGTTGAAGCTCAGATCGACGTTGCAGGCCTGCTTCAGATTTTCCTGCAGGTACTCGTTCATCGGCATGGGCAGCATCTGGCCCGAGCCTGAGGAGGAGATCATCACCTTAAGCTTCAAGGGCTTGGCATCGGTGAAGCCCGCATCGGCGAGCAGCGCCTTTCCCTTGGCGGCATCGAACGTGTAGCGATTCTTCGGGGACCCGAAATTCGGGTCCTTGTCGTTGAGCCAGCCCGAGGCCGGCTCGGCCGTGCCGTTCAGCAATTCGACGATGCCGGCGCGGTCGACGCAGTAGTTCAGCGCCTGCCGGACGCGGACGTCCTTCAGCGGGCTGTCCTTCGCACCGATATTGTAGATGTACGGCCAGACATGCGGGTACGAGCCCGTGGTGATGGTGAAGCCCGCCTGCTTCATCGACGGGATCGCGTCGGGCGCCGGCACCTCGATCCAGTCGACCTGGCCGGCCCGCAGGGCGGCGACGCGGGCATTCGCCTCCGGGATCGGCAGCAGCCGGACCTTGTCGACCTTGGCCATCCGGTTCGGGTCCCAGTAGCCGTCGAACTTGGCGAGATCGACCGCCTCCCGCGGGGCGACGCGGGTGATCCTGAACGGGCCGGTGCCGGCCGCCGGCAGGGCCGCGACCTTGCTCCAGTCGCGCCCGGCCTTCTCGAAGGAGGCGGGCGAGGTGAAGAGCAGGTAGACCACCATGTAGGGGAAGTACGAGGCGACCTGGGTGGTGGTGATCTGCACGGTCGACTCGTCGATCTTCCTGTAGCTCCCGACCAGCGGCGCCCGCGCCCGGGAGATGCCCGCGCCCTGCGGCTCGAATTGCGGGCTGTCGTTCTTGAAGTAGCGGTCGAGGTTCCAGATCACCGCGTCGGCGTTGAACGGCGTCCCGTCGTGGAACTTCACGCCCTGGCGCAGGTGGAAGGTCCAGACCGCCTTGTCGTTCGGGTCCTGCTCCCAGCGCTCGGCCAGCGCCGGGACGATGCCGGCGAGCTTGGTGGTGCTCTTGAGGTCCCACTGCACCAGCCCCTCGAAGATCGGGTAGCCGAGGAAGCGCATCCCCTCGAAACCGTTGTTGGGCATGCCCGTCGTGGTGGGGATGTCGCTCGCCGTCATGGCGATGCGCAGGACGCTCTCGGCGCTGGCCGATCCCGTCAGGGCCACGGTACCCGCCAGGGCGGCGGCAATCAGGCGGCGAAATGTCATCCGGATCCCAATCGTCGAAGTTGCGGCGCGCCGGGCGCAATTCCCGCGCCACGCTCAGGCTTAGGCCCTGCGTCCGGCGAACAGAAGATGCCGGACGTCGCCCCTTGCGCGTGGCGCCCGCTGCGCCACGATAATAAAAAATGCGAGTCGCCAGCCCGGACGGCCGGCCCCCGAAGGAGACGCCCGTGACCGACGAGACGCCGCGCGCCATGAACGGGGCCGAGAGCTTGGTCCGGACCCTCGTGGAGGGCGGGGTCGAGGTCTGCTTCACCAATCCCGGCACCTCCGAGATGCACTTCGTCGCCGCCCTCGACCGGGTCGAGGGCATGCGCTGCGTCCTGTTCCTGTTCGAGGGCGGGGCGACCGGCGCCGCCGACGGGTACGCCCGCATGGCCGACAAGCCGGCCTCGACCCTGCTCCATCTCGGGCCCGGCCTCGCCAACGGGCTGGCCAACCTCCACAACGCCAAGAAGGCGCGCACCCCCGTCGTCAACATCGTCGGTGAGCACGCCACCTACCACCGCGAGTACAACGCGCCGCTCACCTCGGACATTGAGGGGCTGGCCCACCCGATGTCCTCCTGGGTGCGGACGGGCATGAGCGCGACCGAGATCGGCTCCGACGGCGCCGCCGCCATCGCGGCCGCCCGGACCGCCCCGGGACAGGTCGCGACCCTGATCCTGCCGGCCAACACCGCCTGGGATCCCGGCGCCGGCCCCGCGCCGGTGCCGCCGATCCCCGAGCGGGCGCGGGCCGGCGACGACGCAATCGCGGCGGCCGTGAAGGCCCTCCAGAGCGGCGAGCCGGTGCTCCTGCATCTCGGCGACCGGGCCGTGCGGGGCGAGGGCCGGGTCATCGCCGATCGGATCGCCCGCAAGACCGGCGCCCGGCTGATGGCGATGACCTCCAACGCCCGGATCGATCGCGGCGCCGGCACCGTGTTGATCGAGCGCCTCCCCTACCCGATCGACCAGGGCATCGACGCCCTGAAGGGCTTCCGCCACATCATCCTGATCGGCGCGACCCCGCCGGTGGGCTTCTTCGCCTACCCGGGCAAGCCGAGCCTCCTGGCGCCGGAGGGCAGCACCACGATCACGCTGGCCACACCCGAGGAGGACCAGATCGACGCCCTCGAGCGGCTCGCCGAGGCCGTCGCGGCCCCGCCGGCCGAGCCGGTCGCCGTCGGGCCGCGCCCGAAGCTCCCGACCTCCGGTCCCCTCGACCAGGACACGATCGGACAGGTGCTCGGCGCGCTGATCCCGGAAGGTGCGGTGATCTGCGACGAGTCGATCACCACGGGCCGCAACTTCTTCGCCCTGACCCAGGACGCCGCGCCCCACACCTGGCTGCAGCTCAGCGGCGGCTCGATCGGCCTCGGCATCCCGATGGCGACCGGCGCCGCGGTGGCCTGCCCCGACCGCAAGGTCATCAACCTGCAGGCCGACGGCAGCGGGCTCTACACGGTGCAGGCGCTCTGGACCCAGGCCCGCGAGCACCTCGACGTGGTGACGCTCGTCTGGTCGAACCGCTCCTACGCGATCCTGCGGGCGGAACTCACCAATGTCGGCGCGCTCAATCCCGGTCCGAAGGCGCTGGGCATGCTCAGCCTCGACGATCCGGCCATCGACTGGGTGAGCCTCGCCCGCGGCTTCGGCGTCGCGGGGCGGCGGGTCGAGACCCTGCCGGACTTCATCGAGGCGTTCCAGCACGCGCTCGCCAGCAAGGGGCCGCACCTCATCGAAGTGGCTCTGTGAGCGGGACGGCCTACGCCCTCCCCGGCCTCGACGGGCCGGCGGAGATCCGCGTCGACCGCTGGGGGCTGGCGCATATCCGCGCCGGCACCGCGCTCGACGCGTTCCGCGCGCAGGGGTTCAACGCCGCCCGGGACCGGCTCTGGCAGCTCGACCTCTGGCGCAAGCGCGGCCTCGGCCTGCTGGCGGCGGATTTCGGACCCGGCTACCTCGCCCAGGACCGGGCCGCCCGGCTGTTCCTTTACCGCGGCGACATGGCGGCCGAGTGGGCGGCCTACGGGCCGCAGGACACGCGGGCGATCGTCACCGCCTTCGTAGCGGGGATCAACGCCTACGTCGCCCTCACCGAGGCGCGGCCCAACCTGCGCCCGCCGGAGTTCGCCGTGACGGACACGCGCCCGGCGCTGTGGCAGCCGGAGGACGTGGTGCGCATCCGCAGCCACGCGCTGATCCGCAATGTCCTCTCCGAGGTCGCCCGCGCGCGGGTGCTCGCCCGGGCTCGGAGCCCGGCGGACGGGCTGGCCGTCGACGACCTGCGCAAGCGGATCAGCCCGCCCCACCAGCCGGTCATCCCGGACGGGCTCGACGCCGCCGACTGGCCCGACGACCTCCTCGACGCCTTCCGGCTGGCCACGGCGACGGTGGGGTTCAGCCCGGAGCGGATGGCGGCGTCCCGCGCGGAGGCCTGGGACTGGTCGAAGGTCGACGCGCACGGGACCGTCACCCGCGGCCCCCGCGGCGCGCCGAAGGAGCCGGCCGAGGGTTCGAACAACTGGGTGGTCGGGCCAACCCGCACCGCCACCGGCCGGCCGATCCTGGCGAGCGACCCGCACCGGGTCTACCTGCAGCCCTCGCTGCGCTACGCCGTTCACCTGACCGCGCCGGGGCTCGACGTGATCGGGGCCGGCGAGCCGGCCCTGCCCGGCATCTCCATCGGCCATAACGGCCGCGCCGCCTTCAGCCTCACGATCGCGCCGATCGATCAGGAGGACCTGTTCGTCTGCGAGACCGACCCGGCCGATCCCGACCGCTACCGCTCCGGCGACGGCTGGGCCCCGATCGCGCGCGTCGCCGAGCGGATCCCGGTACGCGGCGGCCCGGACGAGACCGTGATCCTCGGCTTCACCCGGCACGGGCCGGTCCTCCGCGAGGAGAGGGGCCGCGCCTTCGCGCTGCGGACCGTCTGGTCGGAGCCCGGCGCTGCCGCCTATCTCGGCAGCCTCGCCTATCTCGGCGCCACGACGCCCGAGGGCTTCGGCGAGGCCCTGCGCCACTGGTCGGCGCCCTCGGTGAACCAGCTCTACGCCGACGCGTCGGGGCGGATCGCGTGGTTCATGGCCGGCAAGGCGCCGGTGCGGCCCGGCCACGACGGGTTGCTGCCGGCGCCGGGCGACGGCCGCTACGACTGGGCCGGCTTCCACGATCCCGCCGCCCTGCCCCGGAGCGTCGATCCGGAAGCGGGCTGGCTCGCCACCGCCAACGAGATGAACCTGCCGCCGGACTATCCCGCGGAGGACCGGAGGGTCGGGTTCGAGTGGGCCGAGCCCTGGCGCGCCCGCCGCATCCGGGCGGTCCTCGGCGGGCAGGACCGGCACAGCCTCGCGGATTCGCGGGCGCTCCAGGGCGACGTGGTCTCCGAGCCGGCCCGGCGGCTGGCCGACCTGATGCGCGCCCTGCCGGCGGCGGACGATCCCGACGCCGCCGCGGCCCAGGCCCTGCTGGCCGCGTTCGACGGCGCGCTGCACCACGGCTCCGCGGCGGCCGCCCTCATCGAGGTGGTCTGGGTGCGGCACCTCCGCCCGGCCCTGGTCGCGGCGCTCGTGCCCGATGCCGGGACGCGCCGCCTCCTCCCGCCCGGCGACACGCAGAGCCTGATCGAGCGGCTGGAGACCGGTCTCGACCCGGCGACCCGCGCGTCCCTGCTCACCGACGCCCTCGGCGCCGGCCTTCGCACCTGCCGGGAGCGGATGGGCACCGATGCCGCGGGCTGGTCCTGGGGCCGCCTGCACCACGCGCTGTTCGCGCACCCGCTGACGGCCCTGGCGCCCGGATCCGGCTGGGACGTTGGCCCGCTGCCCGTGGGCGGCGCCGCGGCATCGGTCATGCACGCGGAGTACCGGACCGACACGTTCCGGCTCACCCACGGCGCCTCGTTCCGCATGGTCGTGGACGTGGGCGACTGGGACTGCTCGGTCTTCATCAACGTGCCGGGCCAGTCGGGGGACCCGGGCAGTCCGCACTACGCCGACCTGGCCCCGGTCTGGGGGCGCCAGGACTACGTGCCGATGCTCTACGGCCGCGCGGCCGTGGACGCGGCGACCGAGACGGTCATCACGCTCACCCCGAGCCCCGCCTGACCCGGCGGCCGGGACGGATTGGGACAGGACCTTGAAGATCTTCATCGCCGGCCTCGCCACCGAGACCAACACCTTCGCGCCGCTGCCCACCGGACGGTCGGCGTTCCACGCCGACTACGCCCGCCGGGACGGCAGCCGGAACCCGCCGAGCCTCAGCAATATCGGCCTCAAGGCCTGGCGCGCGCTGGCCGAGGCGGACGGGCACACCGTCGTCGAGAGCCTCTCGACCTTCGCGCAGCCCGGCGGGATCACCCTGCGGGCCGTCTACGAGGAGCTGCGCGACGCCCTGCTGGAGGACCTGGAGGCCGCGATGCCGGTCGACGCCGTGCTGCTGTTCATGCACGGCGCCATGGTGGCCGAGGGCTACGACGACTGCGAGGGCGACACCCTGGAGCGGGTCCGCGCCATCGTGGGGCCGGAGGCCACGATCGGCGTCGAGCTCGACCTCCACTGCCACCTCACCGAGACGATGCGGGCCAGCGCAGACGTCATCGTGATCTACAAGGAATACCCCCACACCGACATCGTCGACCGCGCCCGCGACCTGTACCCCCTGGTCGTCCGGACCGTGGCGAAGGACATCCGGCCGGTAATGGCCTACGCCGACTGCCGGATCGTCAACATGTGGCGCACCAGCCGCGAGCCGGTCGCGGGCTTCGTTCGCCGGATGGAGGCGCTGGAGGGGCGCGACGGCATCCTGTCGGTCTCCTTCGGGCACGGCTTTCCCTGGGGCGACGTGGCCGACGTCGGCGCCAAGATGCTGGTCGTGGCCGACGGCGATGCTGGCAAGGCGCAGGCGCTGGCCGACGAGCTGGCCGGCGCCGTCTGGGCGATGCGCGAGGAGGCGGCGAGCCACTGCGACACGATCGACGCGGCCATCGACCGGGCGCTCGCCTCCGGCGACCCGCGCCCGATGGTGCTCGCCGACTTCGCCGACAATGCCGGCGCGGGCGCACCCTCCGACAACACCGCGATCCTCGCCCGCCTCGCCGAGCGAGGCATCGCGGACGTGGCGCTCGGCCTGATCTGGGATCCCGGCGCGGTCGGCATCTGCCACGAGGCCGGCCTCGGGGCGACCTTCACCCTCCGGATCGGCGGCAAGTGCGGCGTGACCTCCGGGAACCCGGTGGACCTGCGCGTCACGGTCCGCGGCCTGTCGGACGACCACAGCCAGACCGGCCTCAGCGGCGGCCGGGCCCAACTCGGCCCCGCGGCCTGGGTGGAGGCGGACGGGATCCACGTGGTGCTGACCCACAAGCGCCAGCAGGCCTTCGCGCCCGACGCGTTCACGGGCCTCGGCCTGGGCCTCGACGACAAGCGGATCGTCGTGGTGAAGTCGATGCAGCACTTCTACGCCGCCTTCGCGCCGATCGCGAGCGAGGTCCGCTACGTCGCGGCGCCCGGCGCCGTGCCGCCGGATTACGGCGCGATCCCTTACACCAAGCGGTCCGGCCTCTACTGGCCGCGCGTCGCCGATCCGTTCGCCGAGGAGAACGCCCGATGATCCCGGACCTGTCCTTCGACGCGCGCGAGATCCTCGCGACCCTGCAGCCCTGGGTGCTGTGCGAGAGCCCCACCCACGACGCGGCGGCGGTCAATCGCATGATGGGCGTCGCCGCCCGCGACCTCGCGCTTCTCGGGGCGACCGTCGAGACGATCCCGGGCCGCATGGGCCTGAGCGACTGCGTCCGCGCCCGGTTCCCGCACCGGGACCGCGACGCGCCCGGCATCCTGGTGCTCGGCCACCTCGACACGGTGCATCCGGTCGGCACCCTCGGGAGCCTGCCGTGGCGGATCGAGGGCGACCGCGCCTACGGTCCCGGCATCCTCGACATGAAGGGCGGCAACGTCATCGCGCTCGCGGCGATCCGCGCCCTGGCGGCGGCCGGGATCGAGACGCCGCTGCCGGTGACCGTCCTGTTCACCGGCGACGAGGAGATCGGCAGCCCCTCCACCCGCGACCTGATCGAGGCGGAGGCCGCCCGCCACGCCGTCGTGCTGGTGCCCGAACCCGGCCAGCCCGAGAACGGGGTCGTCACCGGCCGCTACGCCATCGCCCGCTTCGACCTCGAGGCCCTGGGCCGCCCGAGCCACGCCGGCGCCTCGCCCCACGAGGGGCGCTCGGCGATCCGCGCGATGGCGCGGAAGATCCTCGCCATCGACGCGCTGTCGGATGCCGACTGCACCGTCTCGACCGGGATCGTCTCGGGCGGGCAGTGGGTGAACTGCGTCCCGACCGTCTGCCGCGGGCAGGCGCTCAGCATGGCCAAGCGCCAGGCCGACCTCGACCGCGGCGTCGCGCGGATGCTGGCCCTGTCGGGCGAGGAGGACGGCGTCCGCTTCAGCGTAACCCGCGGCGTGACCCGGCCGGTCTGGGAGCCGGATGCCGGCTGCATGGCGCTCTACGAGCAGGCGCGCGCGCTGAGCGAGGCGCTCGGCCAGCCCCTGCCCCATCGCAGCGCCGGCGGCGGCTCGGACGGCAACTTCACCGGCGCCAACGGCATCCCGACCCTCGACGGGCTCGGACCGCTGGGCCAGGGCTACCACACCCTGGAGGAGCACGTGCTGATCGCGACCCTGCCGCAGCGGGCCCGGCTCTTCGCAGCCCTGCTCGCCAACCTCGGCGCCGCCGGCCGGCCCTGAGGCCGGCCGCGCCGCGATCAGGCGCGACCCCGGCCGAGGGCCGCGACCGCCAGTGCGCCCAGCAGGCCGCCGGCCGTGCCGCCGCCGAAGAAGCCCGCCAGGGCGAGGAGCGGTCCCGACGACGCGGTCAGGAGACAGAGCAGGGTGCTTCCGAGGCACCCGCCGGTGGCGATCATCGACATGCCGCGCCTTATGCAACCAATGGTTGTAGAAGCGGGGCGGCGACGGTTCGGTTCCGGCGGACGCAGTTGCGCCTCAGGCCGGGTCGACCGGCATATCCGGCACGCCGCCGGCCTCGATCGCCGCGCCGGCCGCGAGGCAGAGGTCTTCCCTGTAGCGGGCGGCGACCAGCTGCACGCCGACGGGGGTCCGCCCGACGAGGCCGGTCGTCACCGTGAGCGCCGGGACGCCGATCGGCGCCAGCCCGACCTGCAGCAGGTTCGCCTCGAAGGCCCGGGCGATCCCGGCATCGCCGGTGCGGTCGAGGCCGTCCGGGAAGGGCAACTCCCCCGAGACCGGGACCAGCAGCACGGGGTTCTCGGCCAGGAACAGCGCCCAGTCCCGCGCCAGCGTCGCGCGCCGGGTCAGAGCCCGGGCGATGGCGTCGGGCGCCATCGCCTCGGCCCGCGGCCGGAAGCTCTCCAGGAGGCCGATCGCCGCCGGATCCCCTTCCTGCTCGGCCGCGGCCCGGACCGCCGCGTAGCCGTCGCCGAGCCAGAGCTGGAGCTGCAGCTCGCACGCCTCCCGGATCGGCGGGGTGTCGGCGATCTCCGTGACCGCCCACCCGGCCTCGCTCAGGCGCCGCGCGGCCTCGCGCAGGGCGGCCTCGACCTCCGGTGCGGTGGCGAGCCCCCCGGGCCGCACGCAGAGCGCGACCTCGCGCGCGACGGGCGGTCCTTCGAGCGGTGCCGGCACCCACCACGGGTCGCGCGGGTCGGGCGCCGCCATGACCTCGAGGCCGAGGCGCACGTCGGCGATGCTGCGGGCGAGCGGGCCCGAGACCGCCATCAGCTGGGGGCCGATGCCGCGCTCGGGCGAGGACGCGTTCCAGGCCGGGATCCGGCCCAGGCTCGGCCGCAGCCCGTGCACCCCGCAGGCATAGGCCGGGTAGCGCACCGAGCCGGCGATGTCGGTGCCGTGCGCGATTGCCCCGATCCCGGCCGCCACCGCGGCGCCGGCGCCGCCGGACGAGCCGCCGGGCGTCAGCGCCGGGTCGCGGGGATTCTTGGTATCGCCGTGGAGCTGGTTGGTGGTGAACCAGCGCAGCGAGAAGGCCGGCGTGTTGGTCCGCCCGAGGAGCACGGCGCCGGCCCGGCGCAGGTTGGCGACGACGGGATTGTCGTCCGTCGCCACGAGATCGCGCTGGAGGCGCAGCCCGTTCGTCGTCGCGAAGCCGCGCTGGTCGGCGTTGACCTTGACGGTGACCGGCACGCCCGCCAGCGGACCGGGGGCCTCGCCGCGCGCCCGGGCGGCGTCCACCGCGTCCGCCTGCGCCAGCACGTCCTCGGGCCGGTGCTCGACCACGGCGTTGATCCGCCCGTTGACCGCGTCGAGCCGGTCGAGGGCATCCCGCGCCACCTCCCGGGCCGAGACCTGGCCGGAGCGGATCAGGGCCGCGAGGTCGGTCGCCGTCAGACGCCAGAGCTGCATGGGGTGTCCTTTCGCGCCCGGATGGGCGGGATCCATCCTACGATTCGCACCGCCCGGGCGGCTCCCGGCCGGCCCGCGCAGCATATTCAAAATGCAAGACGGCGGCCGCTTTTTTGCGCACCCGCGGATCGCGAGGCCGGCCAAGGCTTTGCCGCATTGCAGCAGAAGGACCTAAGCATTTCGACGTATACGACCCTTGCCACCTTTGGAACGACTGATAACCTCGCCCTCGTTCGCGCGTTCGACCGGCCAATCCAGCGAGAAGGGACGATTTCCTCAGACGAAAGCAGGCAACCTCCAGCATAAGGCAGGCTCCCATGGCAGAGGTGATTCGCGTCAGGCCGACTCACGACGGCACCTATACCGTGTATCGCGGGACACTCGCGTTGATATGCGGTCTCACCCGCCTCCAGGCCGAGCGCTACGAAGCAAGTCTCAGCCGACAGCAGCGCGCCGACCTCGCGGTCGCCGGCATCTGAACCGCATCGTTGCCGATCATGGGGCCGGCGCCGCCGTCACGACGGCCGTGCCGGCTCACGCCCTCAGGCTCCGCCCGGCGCGCCGAGGTCGAGCGTGCCGAGATCGCCCACGGTGCCCGACGCGTCGAGGCCCCGCCGACGGGCCGTGACCGAGAACCCCTGGTCCGCCCGGCCGATCTCGAACAGCAGGTAAGAGGCCCGGCGCGACGCGATCGCGCCGTGACCGTCCGCGCGCGCCGAGGCGGAGGGGGCTCCGATGACCGGGACGGTCCGCCCGTCCGGCCCCGCGATCCGGGCAGTGCTGGTGACGTGATTGTGACCGTGCAGGATCAGGTCCGCGCCGGCCCGCCCGATCATCGCGGTGAACGCCGCCGCGTCCTTGAGCTCGCGCCCCGGTGAGGCGCCGCCGGGCTGCGGCGGATGGTGGATCATCACCACACGGAACGGCCGACCGGGCTCGGTGGCCAGGGCGCGGAGCAGGGTCTCGGCCGCGGCGAGCTGCGACGCGCCGAGGCGGCCGGTCGCCACGAAGGGCTTCGTCGGGATCGCGCTGGACAGGCCGACCAGGGCCAGCGGGCCGCGGCGCCGCAGGTACGGGAAGTGGCCCCAGGAGCCCGAATCGTCCCCCGTGTAGCGGCCGCAGGCGGCGAGCAGGCCTTCCAGGGAGCCGCGGACATAGGCGTCGTGGTTGCCCGGCACGAAGCTCACCGCTTCGGGGGATCCGAGGGCTTCCAGGAAGGTGCGGGCGGTCTCCCACTCGCTGGGCAGGCCGATGTTGCACAGGTCGCCCGTGCAGGCGACGTGCGCGGCCTCCTGCGCCTTCAGATCGGTGACCAGGGCCTCCAGCACGGTCATATCGTGGCTGCGCGAGCGCCCTCGCCGCCAGTTGGCGTAGCCGGTGGCGCGCTTGCCGAGGAGCTGGCGGAGGCGCACCGGCCCGAGGGGCCCGACATGCGGATCGCTGAGATGGGCGAGGCGGAAGGTCAACGCCGGTGGTCACCCTCGACACGGGGAAAGGCGCCCCGCATCGCGGGCGCGGCGCGTCCCGTCAAGCGCTTCCGATCAGCATCCCGACCACCAGCACCAGCGCGCCGCCGAGCATGACCTGCAGGGCCGCGCGCCAGAACGGCGTCGCCATGAAGCGCGTGCGGATCGCCGCGATGACCGCGAGCTCCACGATCACCACCAGAACCGCGAGGCTCGTGGCCAGGACGAACGGGTTTGGCCAGCCGGCCGGGAGCGTGTCGGGGATCGCGTAGGGCAGCGTGTGGCCGAGGCCGCCCAGCGTGGTCATCGCCCCGCAGACCAGGCCGCGCAGCCACGGATCGCCACGGCCGGTGACGGCGCCGTCGTCCGACAGGGCCTCGGTGAACCCCATGCTGATGCCGGCCCCGACCGAGGCTGCGAGCCCCACCAGGAAGGTCGCGCCGTTGTGACCCGTGGCGAAGGCCGCCGCGAAGATCGGCGCGAGGGTCGAGACCGAGCCGTCGATCAGGCCGGCAAGGCCGGGCTGCACGTAGCGCAGCACGAAGGCGCGGCGCGCCTCGGCGTGCAGGTCGGCGGCGCTGTCGAGAGCGGCGGCCATGCGAATCTCCTTCTTTGGATCCATTCCAATCTATAGTCTGGAATTGATCTAAACAAGACCCGCTGCCGTGTTTTCGCCGCGCCGCGGGAGCATCCGCGGCATCGGAACGCCCGCCGATCCCGGCGGCCTAACCGTGTGGTTGTGGACGAGGCCGATTGTCTCGTCTCCGGAGCGGGAGCTAGACCATGCGCGGTCGAATTCGATCCGGACCTGATCGGGCGGCGGCACGCCGGCCCGCCCCAAGCGTGACATGAGCCTCGGTAAGCGTCTCCTCCGTAACCCCCCCGTGCAGCGCCTCCTCGGCCGTCTCGCGGCGACCTATCTGCGGCTCGTGCGCCTCACCAACCGCTTCGAGATCCACGCGGGCGAGGCGTCCACGGGCGCGGTGGACGGGTGGATCGACGCGCGCACGCCGCTGATCCTCGGCATGTGGCACGGCCAGCACATCATGATGCCGCTCCTGCGCCGGCCGGGCGACCGCGTGGCGACGATCATCTCGCGGAACCCGGACGGGAACATCAACACCATCGCGCTGGAGCGCTTCGGCGTCCGCGTGATGCGCGCCTCCGGCGCCCGCGGCCGCGGCCGCGCCACCGATCAGCGCGCCAAGGGCGGCGCGGAGGGCTTGCGGGCGATGCTGCGGGCGCTGAAGGCCGGCGAATCAGTGGCCTTCAGCGCCGACGTGCCGAAGGTCTCTCGCCGATGCGATGCCGGGATTCTCACCCTCGCGCGTTTCTCCGGCCGGCCGATCGTCCCGGCGGCCGTGGTGACGAGCCGGCACCTGCGCTTCAGTTCGTGGGACCGGGCCTGCCTCGGGCTGCCCTTCGGCCACGGCGCGATCGTGCTGGGCGACCCGATCTACGTCCCGCGGGACTGCGAGGGCGAGGCGTTCGAGACGCTCCGCCGCTTCGTCGAGGCCGAGATGAACCGGGTCCATGCCCGTGCCTACGCGCTCGTCGGGCGCGCCGACCGGGCGGCGCTCTACCGCGACCAGCTCCCCGAGATCGGGCAGGCGCCGGTGGGAGACCTCGCGTGAGGCGCCCCTCCGTGACCCTGCCGCTGCAGGCCTACCGGGCCGGCCTGCGCATCGGCGAGCCGGCCCTGACCGGCCTGCTCGCGTGGCGCGCGCAGCGCGGCAAGGAGGATCCGCGCCGGCTCCCGGAGCGGCGGGGCCTGCCGGGGCGGGCCCGGCCGGTCGGGCCGCTCGCCTGGATGCACGGCGCGAGCGTCGGCGAGGCCCTGTCGCTGATCGGGCTCGTCAAGGGCATGATCGCCCGCGGCTTCTCGGTCCTCGTCACCACCGGCACGCGCGCGGCCGCCGAGCTGGTCGGCGTCCGCCTGCCCCCGGGCGCGGTGCATCAGTACATGCCCCTGGACGCCCCGCGCTGGGTCGGACGGTTCCTCGATCACTGGCAGCCGGACCTCGCGGTGATCGCCGAGTCGGAGATCTGGCCGAACACGATCCTGGCGCTCGACGAGCGCGAGATCCCGCTGATCCTGGTCAACGGGCGCATGTCGGAGCGCTCGTTCCGGGGCTGGGAGCGCTGCCCGCGCACCGCGAAGGCGCTCCTGGCGCGGATCGCGATCTGCCTCACGCAGACCCAGGAGGACGGCGAGCGCTTCGCCAAGCTCGGCGCGCCGCGGGTGAGCATCGCCGGCAACCTGAAATTCGACGCCTCGGTGCCGCCGGCCGACGCGCAGCAGCTCGCCTATCTGGGATCCATGGTGGCCGGCCGGCCGGTCTGGGTCGCGGCGAGCACGCATTCCGGCGAGGAGGCCATGGTCGCCTACGCGCACGCGATGCTCAAGGCGCAGTTCCCCCAGCTCCTGACCATCATCGCCCCGCGCCACCCGGCCCGGGGGGGCGAGGCCGTCGCCTGCGCGAACGCCGTCGGCCTGCGCAGCGCGCTGCGGTCCACCGGCGGGCGGCCCCATCCCTCGATCGAGGTCTACGTCGCCGACACGATCGGCGAGCTGGGGCTGTTCTACCGCCTCAGCCCCCTGGTGTTCCTCGGCGGCTCCCTGGTTCCGCGGGGCGGCCAGAACCCGATCGAGCCGCTGCGTCTCGAATCGGCGGTGCTGCACGGGCCGCACACCGAGAATTTCGGCATGATCTACCACGCCCTCGACCGCGCCGGCGGCGCCATGCCGGTGCGCGACGGCGTCGAGCTGGCGGCGGTCGCCGCCGAGCTCCTCGGCGACCGGGAGCGCCTCGCCGAAATGGCCCGCGCCGGGCAGCGTGCCCTGGAGCCGTTCGAGGGGGCGGTGGCGCGCACGCTCGCGGTCCTCGACCCGTTCGTGGCGCAGATGAAGCTCCAGCGCCTCGATCGCGGCAGCCCCGCGCGCCCGCTCGCGCGGGCCTGATGCGACCGCCGGCCTTCTGGGCCGCGGGGCCGGATCACCCGGCCGCGCGCGCGCTGGCGCCGGTCGGCGCGGCCTACGGGGCGCTCGTGGCGCGGCGGATGGACCGCCCCGGCGCGCGGGCCGGCTGCCCGGTCCTGTGCCTGGGCAACTTCACCCTCGGCGGTGCCGGCAAGACGCCGGCCGCCCTGGCGGTCGCGGGCCTCGTCGCCGAACTCGGCGCCGCGCCGGCCTTCCTGTCGCGCGGGTACGGCGGCCGGCTCGCGGGCCCGGTGCGGGTCGATCCCGCGCACCACGCCGCCGCCGATGTCGGCGACGAGCCGCTGCTCCTCGCCCGCCTCGCGCCCGCGATCGTCGCCCGCGACCGCCCGGTCGGGGCCGCCCTGTGCCGGAGCCTCGGCGCCGACGTCGTCGTGATGGATGACGGCCTCCAGAACCCGAGCCTCGCCAAGGACCTCAGCCTCGCTGTGGTCGACGGCCCCGCCGGCCTCGGCAACGGCCTGCCGTTCCCGGCGGGGCCGCTGCGCGCGCCGCTCGCCCGGCAGTGGCCGCATGTCGGCGGCCTGATCGTGATCGGCGACGGAGCCGGGGGCGAGGCGGTCGCCCTGGCGGCCGCGCGGCGCGGCCTGCCCGTCCACCGGGCGCGCCTCGTCCCGGAGACGGACGACCTGGCCGGCCGCCGCTGCCTCGCCTTCGCGGGGATCGGCCGCCCGGAGAAGTTCTTCGCGACCCTGGCCGAGGCGGGGGCGGTGATCGTCGGGACGCGCCCCTACCCCGACCATCATTCCTACCGGGCGCGCGAGCTGGCGGCGCTTTCCGAGGCGGCCCGGCGCCTCGACGCCGCGCTCGTCACCACCGAGAAGGACGCGGTGCGCCTGCCGCCGGCCTTCGCGGCGGGCGTGCGGGTGCTGCGCGTCCGCCTCGCGCTC
This sequence comes from Methylobacterium sp. 275MFSha3.1, assembly GCF_900108435.1. Taxonomy (NCBI): domain Bacteria; kingdom Pseudomonadati; phylum Pseudomonadota; class Alphaproteobacteria; order Hyphomicrobiales; family Methylobacteriaceae; genus Methylobacterium; species Methylobacterium sp. 275MFSha3.1. The sequence continues at coordinate 68,921 of NZ_FNWP01000015.1, forward strand.
GACGACGCGGCCGCCCTGCGCCGGCAGATCCGCGGCGCGCTCGGCGCGCCGTGACCGTCAGGGGCGGCCGGTTTCCTTGAGCCGCCTGAGGATCGCCTCGGGGGAGACGTAGGCCTCCTGGCGGGCGGCGCTCCAGTAGCGCAGGGCGTCCAGCGGGATCGGCTCGCCGGTCACCGCGCAGCGCACGAAGCTGCCGGGCTTGACCACCCGCATGGTGCCGTCGCCGTACTCGACGACCGCCTCGCCATTGTTCGCGCGCTCGTAACGACCCAGCACGTCCGCCTCCTGCTCGATGGTGCCTTCTACACGATCCGCGCGCGCCGCGATGCCCGCGGGGCTCAGGTCAGCATCGACGGGGTCTCATCCCGCGCCAGCATGGTCCGGGCCGCGGCCGCGTCGACATGCATCCGCTCGACCAGCGCCTCGGCGCTGGCGAACCGCTCCTCGCCGCGGATGTACCCGACGAACTCCACAGCGATGTCCTGCCCGTAGAGATCGCCGGAGAAGTCGAACAGGTAGGTCTCCAGCAACGGTGCGCCGTCGTCGAAGGTCGGGCGGCGGCCGTAGCTCGCCACGCCGTCGCGGAACGCGCCCGAGGCCAGGCGGACCCGCACCGCGTAGATGCCGTGCGCGAGCCCGCAATCGGGCAGCATCACGTTGGCGGTGGGGAAACCCAGCTGGCGGCCGCGCTTGTCGCCGTGGCGGACCGCGCCGAGGACGAACCAGCGGTAGCCGAGCAGCGCGTTGGCGCGGGCGACATCGCCGGCCGCGAGGGCCGCGCGGATCGCGCTCGAGGAGACCGGCTCGGTCTCGCCGCCGAGGGCGACCGGCGCCACGATGCGGCAGCTCATCCCCGCTTCCCGGCACAGGTCGGCCAGGATCACGGGCGTGCCCTCGCGGCCGCGGCCGAAATGGAAATCGTGTCCGACGACCACGCCGGACAGGCCCAGCGCCCCCTTCAGGAAGTCGAGCACGAAGGCGCGGGCGCCGGTCTCGGCCAGGACCCCGTCGAAGCGGCGCACGATCAGCCCGTCGAGGCCGAGATGCGCGAACACGATCTCCTTGGCGGCGAGGCCGGTCAGCCGGAACATGGGCGCGTCGGGCAAGAAGTAGGCCCGCGGGTGCGGCTCGAAGGTCAGGATCGCGGCCGGCCGGCCGGCCGCGCGGGCGGCGGCGCGCACGCTGTCGACGAGCATCCGGTGCCCGAGATGGACGCCGTCGAAGTTGCCGATCGCCGCCACGGCCCCGGCCAGGGCCGGCGGGACGGGGGCGTCGGCGCGGCAGATCGTGAAGGGTCGCGCGGCCGTGTCGTCGCCTGTGGCCATCGGTTCGGGTCGAGTGCTCGGAAGGGTCGGATAGGGTCGCCTGACATGTCCGCGAGGGGCCCGACGCGGCCGGACCCTGCCGAAAGGCGCCCGGAGGGTCAAGCGAGGCGACGCCGCGCGGGCGGCCATGCGCCGCCCGCGCCGATTAACGGCTTCGCAATGCGCATGCCCTATTTGAAATGCTGTGCGGCGCAGCTAAATTGCAGCGTTAGCGAAGCGTTAATCTATCCGGGAGCCGCCGCGGCTTCCCGCCGGGCAATACGGAGCAGTTGTTCGATGGCTCTCGACCTGAGCATGCCGATCCTCGTTGTCGACGATTACCAGACGATGGTCCGCATTATTCGCAATCTACTGAAGCAGCTCGGCTTCGAGGAGGTCGACGACGCTTCCGACGGGACCGAGGCGCTCGCACGACTGAAGGGTCGCAAGTACGGGCTCGTCATCTCCGACTGGAACATGGAGCCGATGACCGGCTACGAGCTGCTCCGTCACGTGCGCGCCGACGAAAATCTTCGGACGACGCCGTTCATCATGGTGACGGCCGAATCGAAGACCGAGAACGTGATCGCGGCCAAGAAGGCCGGCGTGAACAACTACATCGTCAAGCCCTTCAACGCGGCCACGCTGAAGTCGAAGATCGAGGCGGTCTGCGGCAGCTGACCGGCCTCCCGTCTTCGACCACCGCGCGTCCGGACGGATCGCTCCCGCGCCGCCGGACGCCGAGACGTGGCGTGGCCGGCGAGGACGGCCACAGATCCGAGGAGGAGAGCATGTCGTCAGCCGCCGCACGGCAGACCGATCTGCGGCTTCGCGAGCCGCAGACCGTGATCTCCGAGCTGATCGAGATCGCGGATTACATCGCCCATCTCCGCGAGGAGATCGGGGCGCTGCGCGCGAACGAGATGAGTCGCGACCGGATCCCCATGGCGCACGAGGAGCTCGGCAGCGTCGTGGAGGCGACCGCCGGCGCCACCAACACCATCATGGAGGCCGCCGAGGCGATGCTCGGTCTGCCCGACGGGCCGGGCTACCGCGACGCGGTCGAGGAGCGGATCAACACGATCTTCGAGGCCTGCGCGTTCCAGGACATCACCGGCCAGCGGATCGCCAAGGTGGTCGAGTCGCTGCGCCTGTTCGAGCAGCGCCTCGCCCGCTTCGTCGGCGCCGTGAAGGCCCGCGACGCGGCCTCCATGGATCCCGCCGAGCGTGCCCGGCGGACCCGGGCCGAGGACCTCATGCTGAACGGCCCGCAGGCCGTGGACGCCACGCCCTCCCAGGACGACATCGACGCGCTGTTCGCCTGACGCGATCCGGGCCGGCGGGGGACCGGTTGTCTGAGGAAGGATCGCCGGCGCGACGGTCGACTCGGCGCCGGCCTGCCGGCTAGATCGCCTTCCGGACCCGCCGCATGCGGGGCGGGCGGAGGCCGCGGCAGAGATGACGGCGCAGTTCTGGTCCGAGCTGACCACCGAAGACTTCACCCAACGGGACATGGGTCGCGCGATCGCCGTCCTGCCGGTGGCCGCCGTCGAGCAGCACGGTCCCCACCTCCCCCTCGCGACCGACACCGTGATCGCCGAGGGTTACCTCGCCCGGGTGCGCGACGGCGTGCCGGCGGATCTCGACGTGCTGCTGCTGCCAGTCCAGCCGGTGGGCAAGTCCGACGAGCACGACGCGTTTCCCGGCACACTCTCCCTGGATACCGGGACGGCGCTGGCCGCCTGGACGGGGATCGGCGCGGCCGTCCACCGCGCCGGCTGCCGCAAGCTGGTGATCGTCACGAGCCACGGCGGCAACAGCGCGCTCATCGATCTCGTGGCGGGCGAGCTGCGCGCCCGGTTCGGCATGGTCGCGGTCACGACATCCTGGGCGCGGTTCGGCTATCCCGAGGGTCTGTTCCCGGCGGACGAGATCGCCCACGGCATCCACGCCGGCGGCATCGAGACGGCGCTGATGCTGGCCCTGCGGCCGGACCTCGTCCGGACCGACCGAGTCGCGGATTTCCCGCCGCGCACGCTGTCGATGATCCGCGACTTCACCCACCTGCGCGCCGGCCGCCCCGCCGCCTTCGCGTGGAAGGCCGGCGATCTCCAGGCTTCGGGCGCCATGGGCGACGCGCGGCTCGGCACGGCCGAGGCGGGCCGCGCGGCGCTCGACCACGGCGCCCGGGCCTTCGTCGCCCTGCTGCGCGACGTCGACGCCTTCGAGCTCGCGCCCCCGGTGTAACCGCCGCCGCGCCGCCGCCGAAGGAGACGGTACGCCGGGTCCGAACCGCCGGCGTGCGGGAGTTCCGGCCATGCGCCCTGCCCTCTTGATCGCCGCCGCCCTGCTGTGCGGCAGCCTCTACCCGGCCGCCGCGGCGGAGCGCCCCGTCGTCGTCGAGCTGTTCACCTCGCAGAGCTGCTCCTCCTGCCCGCCCGCGGAGGCGCTGATCGGCCGCCTCGCCCGCGAGCCGGCGGGGGCGCAGGGCGATGTCCTGCCGCTCGCGTTCCACGTCACCTACTGGAACCATCTCGACTGGCGCGATCGCTACGCCCTGCCGGCCGCCACCGCCCGCCAGGAGGCCTACGCGGCCCGTCTCGGCGGACCCACCTACACGCCGCAGGCGGTGATCGACGGGCAGGTCGGGCTGGTCGGCTCCGACGAGGCCGGCCTGCGCGCCGCGATCGCGCGCGCCCGGCAGGCCGGGCCCGGCATTCCCGTGACGCTGGCCCGCGACGGCGAGCAGGTCGTCGCGCAGATCGGTGCCGGGGCCGGCGGCGCCGCGGGCCGCGTCCTCCTGATCGGGTACGATCCGAGCCACACCACCCGCGTGCTGCGCGGCGAGAATGCCGGGCGCACCATCGAGCAGGCCAACATCGTCCGGTCGGTGCGCGACCTCGGGCGCTGGTCCGGCTCCGCCGCGACCTTCGCGTCGGCGCGTCCCGAGGGCGAGACGGCGGCCCTGCTGCTCCAATCCGAGGACGGGCGGATCCTGGGCGCCGCGCGCCTCGCCGCGTCTCCCGCAACGTCGCCCGCCGCGACGGTCCGGGAGGCCGTGCGATGATCCTCGCCGTCCCGGGCGGGATGCCCGCGCGCGGCTGGGTGCTGGCGTCGGGATCGGACCGTGGGTTAGACACGCCGCGTGCCGGGGGACGGAACGACGGCGGAGCCCGGATGGCGCTCGAACAGGAACTGGTGACCCTGATGGCGGCGGCCCAGAGCGGCGACGCGGCCGCCTATCGCGCGCTGCTGAAGGCCTGTCTGCCCGTGGTCTCGGCGATCGCGCGGGCGCAGGGCGTGCGCGGCGAGGCGGTGGACGACGTCGTGCAGGACGCGCTGATGACCGTCCACCGGGCTCGGGCGAGCTACGATCCGGCCCGGCCGTTCCTGCCCTGGCTGCGCGCCATCACCCAGCGGCGGGCGATCGACCGGCTGCGCCGCGCCGGGCGGCGCCCGCGGGAGGTCAACGACCCGCTGGCCTACGAGGCGGAGGTCGATCCGGGGCCGGCCCCCGGCCACGGGCTGGAGGCGCGGGACCGGGCCGCCGCCCTGGCCAGGGCGGTGGCGGCCCTGCCCGACGGCCAGCGGCAGGCGGTCGAGCACCTGGGCCTGCGCGAGCTGTCGCTCGACGAGACCGCCGCCCTTACCGGCCGCAGCAAGGGGGCCCTCAAGGTGAACCTGCACCGGGCGCTGAAGGCGCTCCGGGCCAGCCTGACGCAGGAGCGGGAGTGATGCCCGGAGAGGGGAGCAACTGGGCCGGCGGCGACCTGTCCCGCCACGAGCGGCTGGTCGAGGAACTCGCGGTCGGGCTCGAACCCGTGCGGCCGCTGCCGGCCCCGGAGGCCCGCGCGGCCCTCTGGCTCGGCGTGGCGCTGGTGCTCGGCGTGGTCCTCGCCGCCTGGGTCGGGACCGGCGGCTTCATGCTGCGCATGCATGTGCCGGATCTGGCCCTCGCGGCGGTGGGCGCGGTGCTGACGGCGATCACGGCCGCCTACGCGGCCTTCGCCACCAGCGTGCCGGGACGGTCCGGCCGCTGGGCGCTGCTGCCGCTGCCGCCCCTCGCCCTCTGGGTCGGGGCGAGCGGCCTGGGCTGCCTGCGCGACTGGATCGCGCCGGGGGCCGACCTGCCCGGCGAGCACGCGATCACGGGCTGCTTCAGCTTCCTGATCTGCGTCTCGGTGCCGCTGTCCGTGCTGATCGTCGTGATGCTGCGGCGCGCCTGCCCGCTGCGGCCGAACCTCACGGCCGCTCTCGGGGGGCTGGCGGTGGCGGCAGCGGCGGCGACGCTGCTGATGCCGGTCCACCCGCACGACGCCACCGCCACGGACCTGCTGTTCCACGCGGCGGCGGTCGCCATCGTGATCGCGGCGAACGGATTGGCCGGAGGCCGGCTGCTCGGCCGGCACGCCGGGGCCGGCTAGGGCGTACCGACCGAGGCTCGCGAACTCGGCCGATCGCTCGAGGGGACGTCCGGTGCGGTCGCTTCACACCGCGCCGGGATCGAGGCCCGGCCAAGCCACGATCCGGTCCGGCAACTCGTCCTCCGAGAATTCCTCCTCGTTGCCGGCGAGCCGGCCGCGGACCGAGATGCCCGCCTCGTGCACGCTCGCGGCCCGGCCCGAGACCAGGGGGTGCCACGGGTAGAGCGGCTGCCCGTCGCGCACGAGCCGGTACGCGCAGGTCGGCGGCAGCCAGGCGATCGACCGCACCGCCTCCGGCGTCAGGCGCACGCAGTCGGGCACCCGCTTCTGCCGCCGCGCGTAGTCGCGGCACCGGCAGGTGAGGCCGTCGAGCAGGGTGCACCCGATATCGGTGTGGTGGACCTCGCCGGTATCCTCGTCCTCGAGCTTCATCAGGCAGCACCGGCCGCAGCCGTCGCACAGGCTCTCCCACTCGGACGGGGTCATGGCTTCGAGCGTCTTGGTCCGCCAGAACGGCTCGACCGCCCCGCGGCGCGGCGCCTCGGGCTTGGGCATCGGGAAAGTCTCTCGGATGGGAAGCCGCCTCTCTGCCCGAGGCGCGGCACCGCTGCAAGCGTGGCAGCCGAGTGTCGCCGACGCCTGCCCTGCGATTGCCATGCGACCGGATCGCCCCGTCGTGCGTTAAGGCCAAGCTCGTCCGCGGCGAATCACGAGCCTGCGCAGAGCCTCGCCGCCGGTTCCGGATCCTGCTATGGACGTCGGATGCCGTGCGGTGGCGCCGGCGCAGGGTTCGTGTCCGCGGCGCGGGCGCCCGACCATCCGCCGCCAGGATCCGCCGCAGAGGCGCTCGACAAGCCGGGTTCGACATCGTGCGCCTGCCGACGTTCACCGAGATCAAGGTCCGCCTCGAACGCGCCGCCCTCGCCTTCGACGCCTGGGTCAACGCGAGCCTGTACGACGGCGGCCAGTCCACGGGTCAGGCCTACGAGCGCTTCCAGCGCGTCATGAGCCGCTTCGCGGTGCGCGGCTGGAAGCGCGTCGCCCTCGACCTGACGAGCGAGGGAGTGACGATCGGGACCGGCGGCGCCATCCTGATGCTCGCGCTGGCGCAGCCGGCCTTCCAGCTCACCAGCGAGAACTGGCTGAAGCAGCAGGATCTCGCCGTCACCTTCCTCGACCGCTACGGCACCGAGGTCGGGCGGCGCGGCATCAAGCACGACGACTCGCTGAAGCTCGACGACTTTCCCGACATCATGATCAAGGCGCTGGTCTCCACCGAGGACCGGCGCTTCTACGAGCACTGGGGCATCGACCCGATCGGCACGCTGCGGGCGCTGGTGAACAATTCCCGCGGCGGCAGCGGGACGCAGGGCGGGTCCTCGATCACCCAGCAGCTCGCCAAGAACCTGTTCCTGACGAACGAGCGCTCGCTGGAGCGGAAGGTCAACGAGGCCTTCCTGGCCCTGTGGCTCGAGAGCCATCTCACCAAGAACGAGATCCTGAAGCTCTACCTCGACCGCGCCTACATGGGCGGCGGCACCTTCGGCGCGGTGGCGGCGGCGGACTACTACTTCGGGAAGCCGCTCAAGGACATCAGCCTCGCGGAGGCCGCCATGCTGGCGGGCCTGTTCAAGGCGCCGACCAAGTACGCCCCGCACGTCAACCTGCCGGCGGCCCGCGCCCGGGCGGCGGACGTGCTGCACAACATGGTGGAGGCGGGCTTCGTCACCGAGGGCCAGATCCAGACGGCGCTCCGAAACCCGGCGACGCCGGTGACCCGCACCCGCGACATCACCGCCGACTACTACCTCGACTGGGCCTTCGGCGAGATCAAGGCGATGGCCGACGCGGGCAAGCTGCGCAACGACCGCGTGCTGACCGTGAAGACGCCGCTGGACCTCGCGATCCAGAAGCGGGCCGACGAGGCGGTGGCCGACATCCTGCGCAAATCCGGCGACGCCTACGACGTGGACGAGGCCGCCATGGTGATCCTCGATCCCGATGGGGCGCTGCGCGCCATGGTGGGCGGCGCGGATTACGGCGAGAGCCAGTTCAACCGCGCCACCGACGCGCTGCGCCAGCCCGGCTCCTCGTTCAAGCCCTACGTCTACTCGGCCGCGCTCGCCTCCGGGCTGTTCAAGCCCGACACGACGGTGGTCGACAGCCCCGTCTGCATCGGCAACTGGTGCCCGCAGAATTACGGCCGCTCCTATGCCGGCCGGGTGCCGATGTGGCTCGCGGTGGCGAAGTCGATCAACACGATCCCGATCAAGATCTCGATCGCGCTGGGCAAGGCCATGGGCATCTCCCACGAGGCCAAGGCCGCCAAGGCGGGCCGCGCGAAGATCACGGAACTCGCGCACAAGATGGGCATCACCTCGAACCTGATCGATACGGTCTCGATGCCGATCGGCTCGGACGAGGTGACGGTCATCGACCAGGCGGCGGGCTACGCGGTGTTCGCCAACGGCGGCTTCCGCGCCAAGCCCTACGCGGCCATCGAGGTGAAGAACTCGTCCGGCGAGGTGATCTACCGCCACGCCGACGAGGCGCCCGAGCGGGTTCTCTCGCCCCAGGTCGTGGCGGACATGAACTTCATGCTCAACAAGGTGGTCGAGGAGGGCACCGGCAAGCGGGCCCAGCTCGAGGGCGTGAAGGTGGCGGGCAAGTCCGGCACGACGAACGCCTACCGGGACGCGTGGTTCGTCGGCTACACCGGCAATTACGTCGGCGCCGTCTGGTTCGGCAACGACGACCACACCTCGACCAACAAGCTCACCGGCGGCTCCCTCCCGGCCCAGCTCTGGCACGACGTCATGGAGCCGGCCCACCAGGGCATCGAGATCAAGGGCCTGCCCGGCCTGAAGGAGAGCCCGCGCGCCGCCCAGCAGCAGGCCTCCGGCGGCCCGACCGCGCCGACCGATCCCAATGCCAGCGCCTACGGCAAGCTCTCGCGCCGCTCCTTCGAGGTGATCAGCGGCCTCAACGGCCTGTTCCGCACCGTCGAGCGCGCGCCCGGCTCGGCCGCGGACGCGCCTGCCGGCGCCGGAAGCGCGCCGAGGACCGGCCGGAAGCCCGGCGATCGGGCGGCGGCGCCGCCGTCGGGTCAGCTGCGCGAGGTCGCCGAGGGCGCCCGCCCGGTCGGCGGCTTCACCGAGGTGCGGTGAGCGCATGAAGCTCACGATCCCCGAGGCGCTCGGCCGGACCTCCGTGTTCGCCGGCGCCCCACGCAACGGCGCTGCGCGCTTCGTCCTGCGCCTCTGGCGCAAGAGCTCGATCGCCGGCCTCGCCGCCTACACCCTTGCGCTGGGCGCCGTCCTGGGACTCGCCAGCGCCGACTGGGCCACGAGCGGCGGCTACCCGTTCGGCGGCGTGCAGGTCGGAGCCTGGACCGCGTGGCCGCGGGCCGGCGCGGCGAATGCCGATCCCTACACCCGCGCCGTCAACGCGCGCCGCGGCGAGATCCCTCTGGCGGTCGGTGAGGGCCTGCTTCTGACCGCGGCGGTCGACGATTCCGGTCAGGCGCTCGACGCGACCTGCACGTACCGGATCGGGGGCGCGACGCCGCCCGCCCGCGCCTGGACCGTCACGGTCGCCGGGCGCGGCGCGCGCGAACCCGGCCGCGCGCCGCTGCGCGAGGGCTTCACCTCCACGGAAGTGCTGCGCACGGCCGACGGGCGCTTCACGATCACGCTCGCGCCGGATGTCCAGCCGGGCAACTGGCTCCCGAGCCCGCGGGCGAGCGGGCCGGTCCGCCTCGCCCTGCGCCTGTACGATACGCCGGTCGCCGCCAGCGTCGGGTCCCTCGACCGAAGTGCCGTGCCGGCCATCACCCGCGTGGGGTGCGCCCCGTGAGCCTGCGCTTCGTCTACGCCACGCTGATCGGCCTCGTGCTCGCCGGGATCGTCCACATCGCGGCGGTCCTGGCGATCCCCGCCCTGTCGGAGGCCGACGCGGTCTCGCGCGCCCGCACCAGCGAGAACCTGGACCATCCGCAATCGATCTACGCGGTCGCGACCGGCGACGACCCCTCCCCGCCCGAGGCGTGGCTGCCGATCCCGGATCCGGCGGTCGCCGTGGGCGTCTGCGCCTACAACCTCGCGGACGGGCCCATGCGCGTCTCGGCCCGCACCGGTCCGCTGTCGCTCTCGCTCGCCGCGCATGCCCGCCGCGGGGCGTTCTACGCGGTGACCGATCAGGCCGCGGTCCGCGGGGCCCTGGATCTCGTGATCCTGACCCGGGCGCAGTACGACGAGGCGCTGGCCGACGACGACGAGAACGATCCGAGCCGCGACGTGCGCATCGTCGCGCCCGACGCGCGCGGCTTTGTGGTGGTGCGGGTGATCGCCGGTCTCCCGAGCCAGAGGCCCGCCGCCAACGCCGCCGTCCAGGCCGTCTCCTGCACCACCGACACGCCGACGGACGATGCGTCCGCGGGTAAGGACACGCCCGGCAAGGACGCGTCGGGCAAGGATGTGTCGGGCAAGGGAGCGGGACGCTGAGCGAGGACGCCGCACGGGTCCGCGGCGCCGGTCGGCCGGTGCCGAGCCCCCGCGGCCCCGCCTTGTCCCGGGTGGCGGAGCCGGCCTCGCCGACGCGATGACCGCAGCCGCCGCGACGATGCCGTCCTCGGCCGCCGGGATCACGCGATCCGCCCTCGATCTGATCGGCAACACGCCGCTCGTCGCCCTCGACCGCGTCCATCCCGGTCCGGGCCGCATCCTCGCGAAGGCCGAGTTCATGCAGCCCGGCGGCAGCGTCAAGGACCGCGCCGCCCGCGCCATCCTGCTGGCCGCGCGCGCGGACGGCCGCCTCGCCGCGGGGGCGCCCGTGGTGGAGATGACCAGCGGCAACATGGGGGCCGGCCTCGCGGTGGCCTGCGCGGCCCTGGGGCACCCGCTCGTGGTCACGATGTCGGCCGGGAACAGTCTCCAGCGCGTGCGGATGCTCGAGGCGCTCGGTGCCGAGGTCGTGCGGGTGCCGCAGGTGGACGGCGTCCCGGGGCAGGTCACCGGCGCCGACGTGCGGGCGGCCGCGGACGCGGCGGAGCGCGTCGCGACCGAGCGGGGCGGCTTCTACATCGACCAGTTCCATGCGCCGGAGGGCGTGCGCGCGCATCGCGACACGACCGGACCAGAGATCTGGGCGCAATCGTCCGGCCGGGTCGATGCCTGGGTGGCGGCCGTGGGCACGGGCGCGACCTTCCTCGGCGTGGCCGCGGCCCTGCGCGCGCGCAACCCGTCCCTGTTCTGCGCCGCGGTCGAGCCGGCGGGCTGTCAGCCCCTCGGCGGATCGCCGGTCACGAAGCACCGGCACCTGATCCAGGGCACCGGCTACGGCAGCGTCCCGCCGCACTGGACGGCCGGCCTGATGGACCTGTCCATCCCGGTGACCGACGCGGCGGCCGAGGAGTGGCGGCGGGCCCTGGCGACGCGGGAGGGCCTGCACGTCGGCTACTCGGCGGCGGCCAACGTCGCGGCGACGGTCGCGCTGCTGTCGTCCGGGCGCCTCCCCAGCGACGCGACCGCCGTGACCGTCCTCTGCGACACCGGACTGAAGTACTAGGGCCGGCGGTGTCCGGCCTCCGGCCATCCGCGCGGCACGACCCTCATCCTCGGGCGGCCTCGAGCGCTCAGTATTTCACCACCAGCGGCGCGGCCTGCGCCACCGGCGGCGGGGGCGGCAGCGGAAGCGGCCCGAGGCCGCACCGGGCCGCGGCGTCCGGCGGCAGGAGCGGGTCGAGCAGGTTGCGGCGCGCGGCCAGCATCAGGATGGACCGCTCGGCCGAGACCGATTCCGGCGCCGGCGCGGCCGCGAACAGGTGCTCCAGCGCGAACCGGTAGCGGGCGAGCCGCAGGCCGGCCTCGAAGCGCACCCAGGCGATCAGGCAGCGGTTCTCGGCGACCCGCTGGACGGCATCCCGCACGGCGGCGTCGTCGAGGGTCTTGGCGAAGGGCAGGCTGCGCAGGCGAGCGGCATCCGCGTCGATGACGCGGGCGGCCAGCGCCACGAAGAGCGGGATCAGCCGCGCGTCGGCGGTCGCGTCGTCGCTGAGCTTCCGGTAGCGGGAGACCGGGGAGCGGGACGGCTCCGCCGTCAGGGCCTCGTAATAGGCGCCGACTTCCTCGTAGCGCCACGTCGGCGGGAGCGCGTGGGCGCTGGCGAGGCCGAACACCGTGTCCTGGAAGGCCGCGAAGTTGCTGGCCGGCGCGACGAACCGCCACGCGCGGTCGCGCAGGGTCAGTTCGTCGTCGGTGAGGCCGGAATCGAGCAGGAGGCGCCCGCGATCCCGGGTGCTGAAGCTGCCCGTCGTGTCGATGAGCCCGTTCCAGACCCCCGTGCGCGGCCTGCCGAAATCGCCGCTCTGGGTGCAGGCCGCGAGCAGGGCGAGCGCGGCGCCGGCAGGGGCGAGGCGCATCGCGGTGCGCGCGCGGTCGGGCTGCCGGCGATCCGGGGCTGACATGGGAGAACCGTCGGTGGTGTCGCGCGGCCGGGCTGACATGCGCGGGGACGTCCTCAGGACGCGAGGCGCTCGTAGCGCACGCCGAGGAACAGGAGGATCTCGCCGCGCCGCTCGCCGGAGCGCGGGATCCGGCAGGTCCGCCGCGCCTCCGCGCCCGGGAACGGGATCAGGGTGGCGGACGGGGCCTGCGCGGCTCTGCGCGCCGGATCGGCGACGGGCTTCGACGAACGGGCTTCGCCGGTCTCCAGCGGCTTGATGAGGGTCATGGTCTCCGGCTCCTGTCGGCGGTCCGAGCATCTGGCCCGGGCCCTTCGGAGGGCGTCGGCAAGGGCTACCGAAACAATCCAGCACGACGTGGTTAACGGAGTCTTTCCGGGCTCCGGCCGGGAATCGCGATGCCGGCGGAAGTTGGCGCGTGAATTGCCTGGGTGTTCGCGCCCATGGCGGGCGTTTCCTCCCTTCGACTTGAGGCCCTGTCCGATCCGGACGGGGCCTTCTTATGTGCGGACGGCCTCGCCGGGCGGCGGCGCTGTGCGACCCGCGCGCCACACCGCGGCGAAGCGTGGCCGCGACGTTGCCGCGCGGAACCCGTCGGGACCCTCGGCGCTTGCCTACCGCCCGGCCCGACCGATATGCCGGGCACGGGCGATGGCGGGACCGCCGTGTCGGCTCTCCGCCCGATCGAGATTGAGGACACCGCTGAATGCGACTGGTTCCGGAACGATCCCTGCGCGCCTTCCGCCGCCGCGGCTTGGCTACTGCGGCGCTGGCGCTGTTCGCGCTGACCGCCGGCCCCGCCTACGCCCAGCGGGAGGATCAGGGCCTGCAGCTCGGCTGCGCGAACGACTATTTCCGCCTCTGCGCGGGCGTCGATCCGAACAGCCAGGACGCGGATCGCTGCATGATGCGCAACCGCAAGCGCCTGTCCCCGGAATGCCGGGCGGCGATCGGCGACTACGACAAGCGCACGGGCAGCAAGTCCCTGTCCGACGATTGAGACGGGACCCGGTCGAGTTGCCCGCCGTTGGCGAGGGGCGTTTGGTATGAGCCTGACCGTCGCGGTCCAGATGGACCCGATCCAGAATATCCGGATCGCGGGTGACACCACCTTCGCCCTGCTGCTGGAGGCCCAGCGGCGGGGGCACGCGCTCGTCTACTACACGCCCGACCGGCTCTCGATGCAGGGCCGGCGCGTGACGGCCCGCGTCGAGCGGCTGAGAGTGCAGGACGTCGAGGGCGCGCACTTCACCCTGGCGCCGCCGGAGCGGATCGACCTCGCCGAGGCGGACGTGGTGCTGATGCGCCAGGACCCGCCCTTCGACATGGCCTACATCACGGCCACCCACATGCTCGAGCGGATCCATCCGGAGACCCTCGTGGTCAACGATCCCTTCGAGGTGCGCAACGCGCCCGAGAAGCTGTTCGTCCTCGACTTCCCCGAGCTGATGCCGCCGACGCTGATCAGCCGCGACAAGGCGGAGATCGAGGCCTTCCGGCTGGAGCACGGGACCGTGGCGATGAAGCCGCTGCACGGGCACGGCGGCGCGGCCGTGTTCAAGGTCACCGAGAAAGACCCGAATTTCGGCTCGATGTTCGACCTGTTCGCCACGACCTTCCGGGAGGCCTGGGTCGTGCAGCGCTACCTCGACCGGGTCACCGAGGGCGACAAGCGCATCATCCTGGTCGACGGCGTCCCGATGGGGGCGGTCAACCGCGTGCCGGCCGCGAACGACATCCGCTCCAACATGGTGCGCGGTGGCGCCGCCTCCGCCTCCGAGCTCACCGACCGCGAGCGCGAGATCTGCGCCACGATCGGCCCGGAACTGGCGCGGCGGGGCCTGATCCTGGTGGGCATCGACGTGATCGACGGGCACCTCACCGAGATCAACGTCACCTCCCCCACCGGCATCCGGGCGATCCAGCGGCTCGGGGGCCCCGACCTGTCGGTCGCGGTCTGGGACGCGATCGAGGCCCGGATCGCGGCGCGCAAGGGCGTCTGACGGGGCGCGCTCAGGTCTCCGCGCGCGGGGTCGCGCTGAGTTCGGCCCAGTCGAATTCCTCCTCCAGCAGGTAGTAGGCGTCGTCGCCGATCCGCCCCTGGCGGCGCAGGGCGAGCACCGCGTCGCGGGCGGCCTCGACGGCGCGCCGCCGCGCGGCATCCGCCGGCAGGCTCTCCGGCGCCAAGCCCTCGTCGTGCGCCTCGGCCTCCGCGAGGGCCGCGCGGAACTCGGCGCGCAGGGCGTCGGTCGCCGGCTCGTTCTCGGCGTCGGCGAGGCTCTCCAGGGCGGCCTCGTAGGCCGCCGCGCGGGCCCAACCGGTCTCCCGGCCCACCGGATCATCGTCCTCCAGCCGCAGACGGGCGAGCAGTGGCCGCAGGGTCAGGCCCTGGATAATCAGGGTGCCGAGCACCGTGACGAAGGCGGTGACCACCACGAGATCCCGGTGCGGGAACTCGGCGGGCAGCGCCAGGGCGGCCGCCACGGTGACGATCCCGCGCATGCCCGCCCACGACAGGGCGATCCCCGGGCCCAGCCGCGCCGGGGCGCCGGCCTGCCGGAGGCCGAACCCGCGGATCCCTGTGGTCGGCATCACCCAGGCGAGGCGGGTCAGGACCACGGTGGCGAAGGTCGCGCCCGCGAGGATCAGCGCCTGCCACGCGTCCGCGCCGCTCAACCGATCCCGGATCGGGTCGATCTGGATGCCGATCAGCACGAAGGCCAGGACGTTGAGCACGAACACCGCCGTGTCCCAGACCGCGTAGGAGATCACCCGGGCGCGGGGCGCGGTGACGCCGGGTGCCCGGCGGGCGACCGTCACCGCGAAGGTCACGATGGTCAGGACCCCCGACAGCTCCAGCCGCTCCGCGGCGAGCCAGATCCCGAAGGCGGCGACGAACTGGAGCACGATCGCGCTCGCCGGATCGGTCACGCGCCGGGTCACGGCCACGAACAGCAGGCCGAGGCAGGGGCCGACGACGAGGCTCGCGACCACGCCCAGGAGGAAGGCCGGCGCCACCTCCGCCGGGTGGAAGGTGCCGGCCATCGCGGCCGTCACGCCGAGTCGGTAGATCAGCAGTGAGGCCGCGTCGTTGAGCAGGCTCTCGCCGCGCAGGATCGTGGCGAGCCGGTGCGGCATCGGCGCGTGCTTGAGCACCGCCAGCGCCGCCACGGCGTCGGGCGGCGCGACCACGGCGCCGAGCACGATGCAGGCGGAGAGCGGCATGTCCGGCACGACGAGCCGCGCCACGACCGCGACCGCGACAGTCGTCACCGCCACGGCCCCGACCGCGAGCCCGAGCACAGCGCGCCAGTTCTCCTTCAGGTCCCGCACCGAGGCATCGAACCCGGCATCGAGCAGGACCGGGGCCAGGAACAGGGCGAGCGCCAGTTCGGGATCGAGCCGCAGGTTCGGGACGCCGGGCACGAAGGCGAGGCCGACGCCGCCCAGCGCCAGGAAGGCGGGATACGGCGCACCGAGCCGGCGCGCGACGCCGGCCAGGAGGACGGCGCCGAACAGGACGCCGACGACCCACTCGAAAATCAACATGCTGCTGAAAGAGGCGGAGGCCCGGGAGCGTTCCGGGTGCCGCGGTCGCAGGCCGGCTCAGTACTGCACGGTCGCGCGCAGGCCGAGCACCGCCGCGTTGCGCAGCCGGCGCCCGTCCGGACCGGCGATTCCGGCACCCGGCCGGATGACGTACTGCGCGTCGGGCTGCACCGTGAAGCCCGGCACGACCACCGCCTGGTAGGTCGCCTCGATCACCGCCTCGGCGCGGCGGCGCGGCATCGGCATGCCGGTGTAGAGGATCGTGTCCCGGTCGGCCCGCTGGGCGTCGTCGCCGATGCGAGCGTAGGCGAAGCTGAGTCCGATGGTGTCGTCGTCGCGCCCCTCGAACAGGCCCTTGTAGGCGAGGCCGGTATCCACGTAGGCGTCGATCAGGCTCGAACGCGTGGGCGACCACGCCGCGCGCACGAAGAAGCCCAGGCCCTCGTCGTCCTTGCCGGATTCCCGGTAGAGGGTCTGGTCGTAGATCGCGTAGAGGCCGGCATTGCCTCGCACCGGCCGGCCGATCCCGGTGGCGTTCGGGTCGGCCAGCGGCACGCCGGTGATGTCGAAGCGCAGGCTGTCGAACCGGCCGAAATGCCGCCAGCCGCCGAGGGTGATGTCCCCGGGCAATCCCCGGGCGCCGGGCGCGATGTTGTACGCGTAGGTGGCCTCGGCGATGACCAGGGCCGGATCGCGCAAGCGGAAATTCGTGCCCGTCCGGTCGAGGCGCTGCGCCTCCGGATCCCGACCGGGGCGGTTCGCGCCGGCCGGATCGCCGTCGTAGAGGCCGACCTGCAGGGAGAAGCCGTTGCCCGGCACGTACTTGGCCCGGATCGCCGGCGCCGCGAGCGGGTAGGCCGGGCCGCCGCTCGGCAGGTCGAGCCCGGTGATGGCCGGCCAGCCGAAGGTCGAGTTCACGAACAGGGTCGCGGTCTGGCTGACGAAGAACTCGGTATCGGCGGCCTGCTGGCCGATCCGGATCCCGAGCTTTCCGTCCATCAGGCTCTGGTCGAGCCAGAGAACGTAGAGCCGCGTCGACGGCAGCGCCTCGATGACGCTCGTCGTGAGCAGGTTGCCGACGTAGTAGCGCGACAGGCCGGTGCCGTGGATGAAGTAGGCGTTGGCGTGGACCGTCGCGCCCTGCCAGCCCGCGAGCTTGTCGAGGTCGAGGTTGAGGCGCAGGTTGAGGCGGTCCTCGACGATCGCGCCCTGCCGCAGGCCGCCGACCGGGTTGCCGAGCACGTCGACGATGTAGGTCAGGCTGTACTCGATGCCCCGCTCCTTCAGAACCGGGCGGATCCCCAGCGGATCGCCGAGCGGGCCGAGCGAGGGTTCGACCGAGCGGACGTAGCCGCCGGAGGCTTGGCTGGTGGTCTCCGGCTGGGAGACCGAGACGCGCGGATCGGCGCCCGCGCCCTCGAAGACCGAGGGCACGTGCTGCTGGGCCGCGGCGGGCACGGCCGAGAGGGCCAGGGCAAACGAGGCTATGAGCTTCCGGACCATGGGCCGCTTGTCGGCGACAGTACGGGCCGCAGAATAGCACGGCGTGCTGGTCGAACACGCTCGACCTTTGCAGGAGCCGCGCGCTCGCCTAACCCTGCGGCCGGTACACCACAGGACCGTCGATGCCCGAGACCCCCGTCTTCACGTCCGCCGCCGTCGCCGCGCCCCACAGCCTCGCCGCCCAGGCGGGGCAGACTGTCCTGGCGCAGGGCGGCAACGCCATCGAGGCGATGGTGGCGATGGCCGCCTCCATCGCGGTGGTCTACCCGCATATGAACGGCATCGGCGGTGACGGCTTCTGGCTGGTGCGCGAGCGCGGCGGGCGGGTGCGCGGCATCGAGGCCTGCGGCCCGGCCGGGCGCCTCGCCACGATCCCGCGCTACCGCGAGAAGGGCTACGACGCGATCCCCGCCCGCGGCCCCGACGCGATGGTGACGATCGCCGGCGCGGTGGGCGGTTGGCGCCTCGCCCTGGAGTTGGCGCGGGCGCTGGGCGGCCGCCTCCCGCTGGAGACCCTGCTGGCCGACGCGATCGCGCAGGCGCGGGCCGGCGTCCCGGTCTCCCCGTCGGAGGCGCGCTACGTGCCCCAGGAACTCGACACCCTCCACGACGCCCCGAACTTCGCGCGGACGTTCCTGAAGGACGGCAAGCCGTTCCCGGCCGGCGAGACCCGGAGCCTCCCGCTGCTCGCCGCCACCCTGGAGCAGCTCGCCCATGCGGGCCTCGGCGACTTCTACCGCGGCGATATCGGCCGGGAGATCGCCGCCGACCTGGAGCGCCTCGGCGCGCCGGTCACCCGGGCGGATCTGGAATCCTTCGCGGCGGTCGAGCGGGCGCCCCTGTCGATCCGCCGCCGCGACGCGACGCTCTACAACTTCCCGCCGCCGACCCAGGGGCTCTCGGCGCTCCTGATCCTCGGGATCTTCGACCGTCTCAACATCGCCGAGCCCGAGACCACGGCCCATTACCACGGGCTGATCGAGGCGACGAAGCGGGCCTTCGCGATCCGCGACCGGGTGGTCACCGATTTCGCCCGCCTGCGGCACGATCCCGCCACCTTCCTGACCCCGGACCGGCTCGCCCGCGAGGCCGCGCTCGTCGACATGGGCCGCGCCGCCCGGGTGCCCCTGCCCGATCCCGGTCACGGCGACACGGTCTGGATGGGCGCCATCGACAAGGACGGCCTCGCCGTCTCCTACATCCAGTCGGTCTACTGGGAGTACGGCTCTGGCACGGTCCTGCCCGCCACCGGCATCTGCTGGCAGAACCGGGGCATGTCGTTCTCCCTCGACCCGAAGGCCGTGAATCCCCTGGAGCCGGGCCGGCGCCCCTTCCACACGCTGATCCCGGCGCTCGCCGCCTTCGACGACGGGCGGGTGATGAGCTACGGCAGCATGGGCGGCGACGGGCAGCCGCAGTTCCAGGCCCAGATCTTCACCCGCTACGCCGATTACGGGATGTCGGTGGCGGACGCGGTCGACGCGCCGCGCCTGCTCTACGGGCGCACCTGGGGCGCGCCCTCCCTCAGCGTGAAGGTGGAGGATCGGTTCGATCCGGCCTGCATCGCGGCCCTCGGCCGACTCGGCCACGAGATCGAGGAACTCGGCGGCTCCTACATCGACTCGCTCGGCCATGCCGGCATGCTGGTCCGCCATCCCCGGAACGGGCGGATCGAGGCGACCCACGACCCGCGCTCGGACGGCGGCGCGCTGGGGCTCTGAGACCGTTTCCGATCGACCCTTCGGCGGCCGTCGCGCCGTTCGTCATCACGCGCACAGCGCAGTGACCCAGGGCAGCGGGACGCCCCGGATCGTCGCGCGGGCTGGATCGCTTCGCTCCGCTCGCGAAGACGGTGAGAGCGAGCAGCGGCGCGGAACCTATCCCGCCTGGACGAGCCAGCAGGCGGCGCGCAGGCGCACGGCGCCGCCCGCCGCGTGCCGCCGGAGGGCCTCCGCCACGGCCGCCTCGGCGCGCGCCCGGAGATCCGGCGCGGCCTCGCGGACGAGATGGGAGCTCGGCCCGAGGTTCAGGGCGACGTGGGTGGCCGCCGCGACCGCCGCCGCGTCGGTCTCGCCCTGCCCGAGGACGATGTCCCGGTCGAGGGCATCGCAGGTGACGGCGTCGAACCCGGCCCCGCGCAGGAGCGCGACGAGCGGGTCGGCGTCGGCGAAGCGGAACGGACCCGGCGTGTCGGGCTGCGGCGGCGGCGGCACCTCCGGCAGGAGCGGCAGCACCGCGTCGCGCGGCACGCCGACCCACAGGTTCTCGGCGAGGGGCCGCCAGCACAGGAAGGTCATCCGGCCGCCCGGCCGGAGCATCCGGCGCACGTTGGCGAAGGCGCGGGCGGAATCCGCGAAGAACATCACGCCGAACCGCGACACGACGTGGTCGAACCGGCCGAGATCGGCCGTCTCGACATCGGCCTCGACGAACCGGAGCGACGCGCTCCCGGGGGGCTCCGCCTCGGCGCGCTCCCGCCCCACGGCGAGGAGCGGCGCCGAGATGTCGGCGCCCGTCACGCTCCCGGCGGGCCCGACCCGGCGCGCGGCCTCCAGGGTCGTGGCGCCCGCGCCGCAGCCGATGTCGAGCACCGTCTCGCCCGGGGCGAGCTGCGCGCGGTCGAAGAGCGCCTCCGTCAGCGGGACGAACATCGCGTCGAGGACGGCCTGATTGCGCGCCCAGCGCGTCCCGACCTCGCCGTTCCAGTACTCGGCCTGGGTGATGCCGCCCGCCATGGTGCGCTCCGTCAGGCCGTCGTCGCAGCGACCGACAGTTCCGGCTTGTGGTTGAGGGTCTGGAACACGACGCAGTAGCGCTCGGTCAGCTTCAGGAGCTGCGCGAGCTTGTCCTCCGGCGCGTCGGTGTCGAGTTCGAAGAACAGGCGGATGCTGCGGAAGCCCACCGGCGCCTCCTTGTCGACCCCGAGGGTGCCGCGAAAATCGAGGTCGCCCTCGGCGCTGACCGTGCCGGCGCGCAGCGGGATCTCCAGGGCGGTCGCCACCGCCTTGAGCGTCACGCCCGCGCAGGCGACCAGCGCCTCCAGTAGCATGTCGCCCGAGCACAGCTCCGCGCCCGAGCCGCCCGTGGCCGGATGCAGCCCGGCCTCCGCGATGGCGCGGCCCGTCTCGACCTTGCAGGCGATCTTGGTGTCGTCCAGCGTGCCCCTGGCCTTCAAGGTGATGACCGCCGCGTCCGGCGCGGTGCGGTACTTGTCCTTGATCGGAGCCTGGAGGGCTCGCAGCGCGGTGGCGTCCATGGCGTCGTCCTCTCGATGATGTCGCCCGACCTCGGGCAGCCGGATCGGGTTCTCGATGCGCGAAACGCCTTAGCAGGTTGTCGCGACGCCCTCACCGTCTTTGCGAGCGCAGCGAAGCAATCCAGTTTGGCGCCACGATCTCAGCAGTCGCGCTGCCCTGGCTAGTTTCGCTGCGCTCGCAGAGACGAAGGGTGTCCGCAGCCGCGTGTTGGGCCCGCAGATATGAGAATCGGCGCGATCACCGAGAAGCGCCCGCGCTCAACCGATCAGGGCGGCCACGGCCTCCGCGAGGGCGTCGACCTGGGCCTCGTCGTGGGCGGCCGAGAATGCGACCCGCAGCCGCGCGGTGCCGGCCGGCACGGTCGGCGGGCGGATCGCCACCACGAGGTAGCCCTGCGCCTCCAACGCCGCCGAGATGTCGAGCGCCGCCTGCGCCTCGCCGACCAGGACCGGCACGACTGCGCTCTCGGCCTCCGGCAGGCCCAGGCGGGCGGTGAAGCGCCGGGCGAGGGCGAGCGGACGGGCCCGGCGCTCTGGCTCCGCCTCCAGGATCGCCAGCGCCTCCAGGGCCGCGGCGGCCGAGGCCGGTGGCAGGCCGGTGGTGTAGACGAAGCTGCGGGCGCGGCTCGTCATCAGGTCGATGACTGGGCGCGAGGCGCAGAGATAGCCGCCGTACGAGCCGAGCGCCTTCGACAGGGTGCCCATCTCCAGGGGCGCCCGCGGTCCGTACTCGACCACGCCGATGCCGTGGGCGTCGTCCACCAGCGTCCAGGCGTCGAAGGATTCGGCGATGCCCAGGATGTCGCCGAGGGGCGCCCGGTCGCCGTCCATGCTGAACACGCGCTCGGTCAGCACGAGGGCGCGCCCGTGGTGCGGCCGGTGCTCAGCGAGCCGCGCCGCGAGGTCGCCGGGATCGTTGTGGCGGAAGGTCAGGACCCGCGCGCCCGAGAGCCGCGCGCCCGCCCACATGCAGGCGTGGGACAGCTCGTCGAGCAGGACGAGGTCGCCCCGCCCGGCGAGCGCCGGGGTGATGCCGAGATTGGCGAGGTAGCCGCTGCCGAAGACCAGTGCGGCCTCCGTGCCCTTGTGGCGCGCGAGGCCGGCTTCCAGGGCGCCGAGATAGGGGTGGTCGCCGGTCACGAGCCGCGACCCGCCCGCCCCCGCGCCGTGGCTCGCGACCGCGGCCTGGGCCGCCGCGATCACCCGCGGGTGATGCGAGAGGCCGAGATAGTCGTTGCACGAGAAGGAGACGAGCGCCCGTCCCCGCCGCGCCGCCGCGGCGCCGACACCGCGCTTCGTCGGCACCAGCTTGCGGCGCAGGCTGCCGGCCTCGAGGGCGTCGAGTTTCCCGGTGGCGAAGGCGTCGAGGCTGTCCATGGGGACGGGGATGGGCGGTGCCGCGCGGACAATGTCAAGCGGCGGGTGCCGGTCCTTGACCCCCGTCCGAGGCCACATCATGCCAGGCGCATGACCCTCGCAACGCCCGCAGGCCATCTCTGGCGGCCCTACACGCAGATGCGCCGCGCGGCGCCGCCCCTGGAGGCGGTCGCGACCCAGGGCACCCGCATCCGCCTCGCCGACGGGCGCGAGCTCGTGGACGGCATCGCCTCCTGGTGGACCGCGGTGCACGGCTACAATCACCCGCACATAGCGGGCGCTGTGGCCGACCAGCTCGCGCGCATGCCCCACGTGATGTTCGGCGGCCTCACCCACGCGCCGGCGGAGGCCCTGGCCCGGCGGCTCGCCGCCCTGCTGCCGGGCGATCTCGACCACGTCTTCCTCAGCGATTCGGGCTCGGTCGCCGTGGAGGTTGCGCTCAAGATGGCGGCGCAGATGTGGATCAACCGCGGCGTGAGCGGGCGGACGAAGGTCCTCGCGTTCCGCGGCGGCTACCACGGCGACACGATGGGGGCGATGTCGGTCTGCGACCCCGAGGAGGGCATGCATCGCCGCTTCGGCGCCTACCTGCCGAGCCAGATCTTCTGCGACCTGCCGCGCAGCGCGGCCGAGACCGCGGCGCTCGACGTGGCCCTGGCGGCCCATCGCGACACCCTGGCGGCGGTGATCGTCGAGCCGCTGGTGCAGGGGGCCGGCGGGATGTGGACCCACCCGCCGGAGGTGCTGGCGACGGTCGCCGGGCTGGCGCGTCGCCACGGGCTGCCGCTCATCGCCGACGAGATCTTCACCGGCTTCGGGCGCACCGGCAGCCTGTTCGCCTGCGAGCAGGCGGGGATCGTGCCCGACATCCTGTGCCTGTCGAAGGCGCTCACGGGCGGCACGATGGCGCTCGCCGCCACGATCGCCCGCACGGAGGTGTTCGCGGCGTTCTGGTCCGAGGATCCGGCGGCGGCGCTGATGCACGGCCCGACCTTCATGGCCAACCCCCTCGCCTGCGCGGCGGCCAATGCCAGCCTCGACCTGTTCGAGACCGAGCCGCGCCTGAGCCAGGCCCGCGCCATCGCGGAGCGCCTCGCCGCGGGGCTGGAGCCGCTGCGGCGTGTGTCCGGCGTGGCCGATGTCCGGGTCCTCGGGGCCATCGGCGCGGTCCAGTTCGCGCGGGCGCCCGATCTGGCCGTCCTGAAGGCGGAACTGCTCGCCCGCGGCGTCTGGGTGCGGCCCTTCGGCGACATCGTCTACCTCACCCCCGCGCTCACGATCGGTGCGGCGGATCTCGACCGGCTCGTCGAGGCCGTCGCCGGGGTGGTGACCGAGCTGGCGCCGGCATCGACATGACGCCCGCGCGTTCCACTTTCCCATGACGAGCCCCCGTGCCGGCCTGCAACCCGGGACCGTTTCTGCCGTTGGGCCTACGGCTGGAGATGCGTGCGGCGGCCCGCGCGGCCGGGTGCTGCCGAAGGGAGTACACAGTGGCGAGCGAGCAGACGGGTTCGAGCGGCGATCGGCCGGTAATCCTCCTCGTCGAGGACGAGGCGCTGACGATCATGGACCTCGGGGACGTGCTGGAGGAAGGCGGCTACGACACCGTCCAGTGCGCCTCGGCCGAGCGGGCGCTCAGCATCCTGCAGGCGCGCCCGGACATCTGCGGGCTGGTCACGGACGTGCAGCTCTCGGGCAAGACCGACGGCTTCGACCTCGCGAGCTCCGTGGCCGAGGCGCGGCCGCAACTGCCGATCCTGATCGTGTCCGGGCGCGCGGCCCCGGACCCGGCCCGCATGCCCGAGCATGCCGAGTTCATCGCCCGTCCCTGCACCGGCGAGGACATCCTGGACCGTCTCCAGCGTCTCATGCACTGCTGAGCGGGCCTCCGCGCCAGCCCCGTCATCGCACCGTCACCGGTCGGCGCCACAGGGACCTGGGCGGCCGCTTGATGGGGGTGGACGGTGCAGATTCAGGATCGTCCGGCGGCCGCCGGCTCTAATTCGGGCGCTCCGGTGGGCGACAAGCAGAAGCGCGATCATCAGGACGAGGCCGCGGTGCTCGGACTCCCGTCCAAGAAGCTGAGGCCGCCCGGCGTGCGCAGCGTCGGCTGGGCGCTGGTGCAGGCGGCGCGCCTGCACCGGGCACGGACCGGCGACCGTCTGGCCAAGCTCGGCCTGTTCGCCGGCCAGGAGCAGGTGGTGCAGGCGCTCGCAGCGGCCGGCACGATGACGATGGGCGATCTCGCCGCCCTGCTGCGCGTCCGGCCGCCCACCGCCTCCAAGACCGTCACGCGGCTCGCGGCCCTCGGCATCGTCGAGCGCCGGGCCGAATCGGGCGACGGCCGCGTGGTGCGGGTCCAGCTCACGGAGACCGGCAGGGCCAAGGCCGAGGCCATCGAGCGGATCCAGGAGGAGGTCGAGGCCGAGTTGCTCGACCACCTCGACAAGACCGACCGCCGCCGCCTCCGGAAGCTCCTGCGCAAGGCGGCCCGCGGCCTCGCGGAGGCGGCCGGCGCATCCGGTCAGACGACCGAGGCGGATGCCGAGATCGAAGCCGAGGACGAGGCAGAGGCGCTGGCCACCTGACCGTCGCCCTCAGGCCGCGCGGCGCCAGGCCGGGAACGGGTCCGGCAGGCCGCGATAGGGCGCGGGATCGAACGGCGCCCGGTCCGCGCCGGTCTCGATCAGGCAGGCGTCCAGCGCTGCCGTGAGCGCCGCGGCGTCCATGCCGGTGCCGATGAAGACCAGCTCCTGGCGCCGGTCGCCCCAGACCTCGCTCCAGACGTCCCGGAGCCGCGCCTGGAACTCGGGCGCCTCCGGCCAGCGCCGCCGCGGCACGGCCGACCACCAGAATCCCATCGCCGAGACCCGGGCCACGGCTCCCGCCAGGGAGAACTCGCCGACCCAGTCCGGCCGGGTCGCGAGCCAGAAGTGGCCCTTCGCGCGGATCAGGCCCGGCCACGTAGCGTTGACGAAGGCGTTGAAGCGCTCCGGGTCGAAGGGCCGCCGGGCCCGGTAGACGAAGGAGGCGATGCCGTACTCCTCGGTTTCCGGCACGTGCGCGTGGGCGCCGTAGAGTTCCTTGAACCAGAGCGGGTGCTGCTGCGCCTTCTCCTCGTCGAAGAGGCCGGTGTCGAGGATCTCGGCGAGCGGCGCGCGCCCGTGATCGGTCTCGAGGATGCGGGCATCGGCGTTCAGGCCGCGCACGACGGAGCGCACCAGCGCGAGGTGCTCGGCCGGCACGTCGCGCGCCTTGTTGATGACCACCACGTCGGCGAACTCGATCTGCTCCACGAGCAGGTCCACGAGCGTGCGCGTGTCCTCGGCGCCCGCCGTCTCGCCGCGCTCGCGCAGGAAGGCGGCAGAGCCGTAATCCTTCAGCAGATTCACCGCGTCGACCACGGTCACCATCGTGTCGAGGCGGGCGAGATCCGAGAGCGACCGGCCGGCCTCGTCGCGGAACGAGAAGGTCGATGCGACCGGCAGCGGCTCGGCGATGCCGGTCCCCTCGATCAGCAGGTAGTCGAACCGCCCCGTCTCCGACAGCCGCCGGACCTCGGCGAGCAGGTCGTCGCGCAGGGTGCAGCAGATGCAGCCGTTGGTCATCTCGACCAGGGTCTCGTCGGTCCGGGACAGGTCGGCGCCCCCGGCGCGGACCAGATCGGCGTCGATGTTCACCTCGCTCATGTCGTTCACGATGACCGCGACGCGGCGGCCGTCGCGATTGTTGAGCACGTGATTGAGCAGAGTCGTCTTCCCGGCCCCGAGGAAGCCGGACAGGACGGTGACGGGAAGGCGGGTGTCGCGCTGGGTCATGATGCGATCAAAATGTTATAACGTTTCAAAGTCAACCGGCATCTTGAGCTTGTGCGGACGCGCCGCCCGGATCGCTGTTGCAACGATGTAACGTTTCTCGGCCGTGTCCGACACCCGCGGGATTAACGCTTGCACCGATCCGAGGCACCGCAACAATGAAACGATATAACACTGTGTGAGTCTCGATGCTTCCCTCGCGCCGCTTCGGCTTCCTCGCCAGCACGGTCCTGTCCTCGACCGTCTGCGCCGGCCTCCTCACGCCCTCCGCCGCGCGGGCGCAGCAGGCCGTCGCCCTCGACGAGATCAGCGTCACCAGCCCGAGCCCGATCCAGCCGTCGCGCGGCGCGGTCGCGGCGGATGCGGCGGTGCCGATCGGCGTCCTGCCGGTGGCGACCAACACGTTCTCACCGGTGACGGTGGTGACCCAGGACCAGATCGCGCGCGACCAACCCCGGACCCTGGGCGACGCCCTGTTCGACCGGCCGGGCATCTCGGGCACGACCTACGCGCCGGGTGCGGCCTCGCGACCGATCATCCGCGGCCTCGACAATGCCCGGGTGCGGATCCAGGAGAACGGCATCGTCAACGGCGGCGTGTCCGACCTCGGCGAGGATCACGCCGTGCCGGTGAACCCGCTGGTCTCCGACCGGATCGAGGTGATCCGCGGTCCCGCGACCCTGCGCTACGGCTCGGGGGCCATCGGCGGCGTCGTCTCGGCCGACAACAACCGGGTCCCGACCTTCATCCCGGCGAACGGGGTGCAGGGGCAGGTCACCAGCGGCTTCTCCAGCGTGGATAACGGCCGGCTCGGGGCCGCCACGGTGGACGCCGGCGCCGACGGCATCGCGGTCCACGCCGACGGCTTCAAGACCGCCAACGACAGCTACGCGATCCCCGGCGGGATCCAGCGCAACTCGTACAACGAGTCGCAGGGCGGCGCGGTCGGCATCTCGGCGATCGGCGACCGCGGCTTCGTGGGCATCTCCTTCAGCCACTACGACGCGGTCTACGCGATCCCCGGCGGCGTGGCCGAGCAGGACCGGACCCGCCTGACCCCGAACCAGGACCGGGTCCTGTCGCGGGGCGAGTACCGTCCGCTCGACGGGCCCTTCGAGGTGATCCGCTACTGGGCGGGCTACTCGGTCTACCGCCACAACGAGGTCGGGATCGGCGACGACGGGATCGAGGGCGTCCAGGCGATCTTCAAGAACCGCGAGGCCGAGGGACGCCTGGAACTCCAGCACGTCCCGGTCATCACCGAGTTCGGCAGGCTCACCGGCGCTCTGGGCTTCCAGTCGGACCGGCGCGTGATCAACACGCAGCTCGAATCGTTCCTGCCGAAGACGGAGTCGCGCGCGAACGCGGTCTACCTCTTCGAGGAGCTGGAACTGCGCCCGGGCACGCGGCTGCAGGCGGCCGGGCGCTACGAGGTCGACCGGCTGTCGAGCACGGCGGCGCAGTTCCCCGCCGACTACGTGCCGGTCGACGGACAGGAGCGGTTCCAGTACGCGCGCACCCGGCGCTTCGCCCCGAAGAGCGCCAGCATCGGCGCCCTGCAGGACCTGCCCTACGGCTTCGTGGCGAGCCTCACCGGCTCCTACGTCGAGCGCGGGCCCACGGGCTATGAGCTGTTCTCGCAGGGCCCGCACGACGCCACCGCGACCTTCGAGATCGGCAACCCGAACCTCAAGAAGGAGCGCGCCCGGACCGTCGAGGCCAGCATCCGGCGGGCCGAGGGGCCGTTCCGCCTGGACGCCACCGGCTACTTCACCCGCTACACCGGCTTCATCTACCGGAACTACACGGGTCTGACCTGCGACGACGACTTCGCCTCCTGCGGCGTCGGCACCGACAACCGGCAGATCGTCTACCAGCAGCAGAACGCGACCTTCTACGGCGCCGAGATCATCGGCCAGTACGACCTCGTGCCGGTGGGCAACGGCTTCGCCGGCGTCGAGGCGCAGTTCGACTTCGTCCGCGCCCAGTTCGACAACGGCGCGAACGTGCCGCGCATCCCGCCCTACCGGCTCGGCGGCGGCGTCTACCTGCGGGCCGACGGGTGGTTCGCGCGGGTGAACCTGCTCCATGCCTTCAGCCACGACGCCACGGCCGTGTACGAGACGCCGACCCCCGGCTACGACGACCTGCGCGCTGAACTGAGCTACACCAAGGCCGTCGATCCTGCGGTCTACGGGGCGAGCGCGATCACCCTCGGCCTCCAGGGCCGCAACCTCCTGAACGACGATATCCGCAACTCGACCTCGTTCAAGAAGGACGAGATCCTTCTGCCGGGGCGGAACATGCGGCTGTTCCTGACGGCGCGGTTCTAGGGTCGGACATCAGGCCGCGTGATCGTGATGATGCTCGAGAGGGATGGATCATCGCCGGTCCGCTTCCGGACGGCGCTGTTTGGCCGGGCGCCGCTGCTCCGCCCCTTGTCCCCCGTCTCCCTGTTGTGAAGGTAGATTATATACAATAAACGCCGGGGTTCCCGATCTTCGCCACCGGGTGGTGACAGGGGTGCCCAGGCGGCGGATGCAACCGTTTTTCTCGACAGATGGGACTCATCCCAGAAACGCGGTTCGCCAATGGCGGGAACTGGTCTGCGAGCGGCTCGTGCCTGCCGAGATCGAGACGCCGGATGGTCTCCCGTTCCAGGGACGGCTGGACGTGACGTGTATCGGCGCGATGCCGATCTCGCATTTCTGGCACACAACCGTGCGGACCAGAATCACGGACGCCGAAGCGCGACGCCGCGGGAACCCCGATCGGGTTTTCGTGCTCCTGAAGCTGTCCGGACGGGATACAATCCAGCAGCTTGACCGGGAGGCGAAGACCAAGCCGGGCGACCTCATCTTGCTCGACTCGAGTTCATCCGTGATGGAGGCGGAGACCGGCAACTCCTTGGTTATCGATCTGCCGCGCCAGCGTTTCGAGACCGTTCTGGGCCCGTCCCGGCTCTACACCGCGCTCACGGCTGCAGCGGACCTCGCCTCGACGACCCTGACGGGCTCGTACCTTCAGGAACTCGTCCGGGTCAGCGATCGCCTCACCCCTGA
The DNA here is from genome assembly GCF_900108435.1 of Methylobacterium sp. 275MFSha3.1. Classification (NCBI taxonomy): domain Bacteria; kingdom Pseudomonadati; phylum Pseudomonadota; class Alphaproteobacteria; order Hyphomicrobiales; family Methylobacteriaceae; genus Methylobacterium; species Methylobacterium sp. 275MFSha3.1. The sequence goes on from NZ_FNWP01000015.1 coordinate 97,671, forward strand.
CGCGGCCGAGCGCATGGCATCGATCGGCGTCGACCTGATCGTGGCGAGCCTCGCCGAACGGATGGCGCAGGAGGTACCCCGTTCCGTCCACGGCAACGTCACGGTTCAGCGCGCCAAAGCCTATGTCGAGGCGAACCTGAGCGATCCGAACCTGGACCCGCCCCGGCTCGCCGCCGCGATGGGCGTGTCGTTGCGGCGGCTGCAGGAGCTGTTTCATGAGCGCGGCCGGCACATCTCCGACTACATCTGGGGACGCCGACTGGAGGTGGCAGCCAAGCGCCTGACCGACCCGGCCTGCGCCACCCTGTCGATCGGCCTGTTGGCTTATGGCTGTGGCTTCAGCAGCCAGGCGCATTTCGCGCGCCGCTTCAAGGATCGCTACGACGTGAGCCCCCGTGAATACCGACAGGCGCACAGGCCGGACGTGGAGGTATTTGCGTCCGCCTCCGGGCTGTCGTCCTGACGCGCAGCACGACCGGATCGGAAGCCACCGCCGGGCCGATCTCGACCGCTCGACAGCACACGCTGAAACCGACCTCAGGCGGACAGCGTCCGACGCAGCCTGCGCCAGCCCGCCACGATCCCGGTGACCGCGATGCCCGCCGCCAAGAGATTCAGGACCCACTGGGCCATATCGTGCAGGGGGCGGTTGCCGGTGAGCCCCGGCAGGTCGAGCCGGTGCGCGGCGTCGAACAGCCAGCGGTTGATCCGGCCCGAGCGGTCCAGGCGCTGGAGGATCGTGCCGTCCCGGGGATCGACGTGGAGCCACGTGGCGGCCGCGTCGCCGAAGCGCAGGCGCAGCACCGGAAGCGGCCGTGGGTCGGCCCCGTGGGGATACCAGTAGGCGTCGTAGGCGTATAACGGGCGGATCGACCGGAGGGGACCGTCCGCGAAACCGTCTGCCGCGGCCGTCGCGATGCTGCGCGCGTCGAGGGCGGTCGCGCCGTCCGCTGCGACCGTCGGGAGGCCGTCCGCCGTCTCGGCGACGATCCACCAGCGTCCGCCGATGGCGGCGAAGCGCAGGGTGCGCGTATCCGGCACGGCGCCATCGCGGAGCCGGTGCGGATCGAGGCCGAGCGCCGGCGGGGTTCCGGCATAGGCGGCGCGCAACGCTACCGGCGGGCTGGTCGCGCTGAACCAGCGGTTCGGGTTCATGGAGATCCAGCCGCTGACGATGAACGTGCTCAAGCCGAGGCCCCCCGCGAGGCCGAGCAGGTGGTGCCAGCGCGCCAGCCCGCGATAGGGCGTGACCGCCCCGGCCGCGTAGCGCCGCCGAAGGCGCAGGCGCCAGATCCCGATCACGCCTCCACTCAGCGCGCCGAGGGCGGCGAAACCGGAGAGCCACAACAGGATCGTCCGCCACAGCTCCGGCCGGGCCCGCAGCGGCGTGAGGTAGATCCAGTGCGCCACCGAACCCACCCAGTTCCAGCCCCGCTCGAAGCGTGTCGTGTCGAGGGCGATCTCGCCGGTCACCGCAGACACGTAGAGCTCGGTCCCCGCGGCGTCGCCGAGGGCCACCTTCAGGAAAGGCCGGAGCGGGTCGTAGCGGGCCGTGACGGTCCACTGGTCGCGCGCGACCAGCTCGGCCTGCGCAGCCGGAGCACCACCGGCCGCGACACGCAGCGCGTCTGCGGGTGTCAGCGGGCCGAGCCGCGCGCCGGTCCGTGCCGAGACCGTCACCCGGGCGCCGTCGTGGCCGGCGATCCGGTAGACCGGCTCGTCGCCCCGCATCTCCAGGCCGAAGGCGGCCGGCACGCCGGCGAGCCCGCCGGCCCGCAGCGCCGCGTCCGGCGCGACCGCGACCTGATCCCAGGCGATCGGGGCGAGCCGCGACAGCCGCTCGGCCTCGGTGAGCGCCGGGAACGGCACGGAGAGCATCACCAGCCCAGAGCCGATCCACAGCGCGAAGAACAGCCCCGCGGCGATCCCGGCCCAGCGGTGGAACAGGAGCAGCCAGCGCCGTCCCGCCTTGCCGAGCCGGCGCGGCAGGCTCACCACGTCACCGTGTAGGCGACCTCGACCGAGCGCGGGCGCCCGAGCAGCCAGTTGGTCCCGACCCCGTTCACGGCGTTGCCCGAGATCGCGTAGACCTTGTCGAACAGGTTGTAGACCCGCACGGACAGGCGTGAATCCGCCGTCACCTGATGGTCCAGGACCGCGTTGACGAGGTTGTAGGCGGGGCGCCGCGCCGTGTTGCCGAAGTCGCTGTAGACCTGCCCGACGTTCTGCAGTCCGACCCGCGCGGTCCAGTCGCGGGTGACGTCCCAGGTCAGCCAGAGATTGGCCACGCGCTCGGGCACGTCGATCGGCTGGTTGCCGGCGTACGAGACGGTGGCGCCGTTCACCGTCTGGTCGAACCGGTCGTACTGCGCGTGGAGGAGCGCGAGGTTGCCGTCGAGCCGCCAGCCCGGCGCGAAGCGCCAGCCGAGCGCCAGCTCGAAGCCCTGCGAGGACTGGCTCCCCACCTGCGTGGACAGCGTCGGCTGGCCGGGGATCGCCGAGATCAGGTTGTCCTTGACGATCCGGTAGCCCGCGACGGTCCATTCGAGGGCGCCGTCGAAGGCCAGCCCCTTGGCGCCGATCTCGACCTGATCGCCGGTCGCGAGCTTGAAGCCGGCCAGCGACTGCGACAGCGTGATCAGGCTGTTCACCGGGTCGGTGGCGAAGCTGTACTGGGCGTAGAGCGCGCTGTCCGGCGTCGGGTTGTAGACGAGGCCGAACCGGTAGCCGAGCGCCCGATAGGTCTTCTCGAACCGCGATCCCGTCTGCAGGTCCTCGCGGTTCAGCGTCGGCACGTCGAGGCGCACGCCCGTGAGGAATGACAGCTTGTCCGACAGGATCACCCGGTCCTCGGCGAAGACAGAGGCCTGGCTCGTCTGCGTCGCGTAGGCCGGGCGCGCCCGGCCGTTCTGCGGGAACAGGCCCGGATCGTAGCCGGTGAGCGGCACGCTCGTGGTCTGGTCGAAGTAGAAGTTGTTGGTGTGGCGGAAGTCGATGTGATTCACGTCGAAGCCGGCTACGAACTGGTTCGGCAGCCCGAACAGGCTGCCCCGGAACGTCGCGTCGAGGCGGTCTCCGACCTGCTCCTGGCTGTGGTAGATCTCCAGGTAGTCGCCCCGGTCCACGAGCCCGGTGCCGCGGTTGTAGCTGTACTGCTCGACGTCGAGCCAGTGGCGCCGGCTGGTCAGCCGGTAGGCGGTGTTGCGGATCGTGATGTCGGCCGAGGGGGACCACTCGGTCTTGAGCTGGGTCCAGTTGTCGGCCCAGGTGATCTTCGCGTCGCGGACGTTGTAGTTGTTGAACCGGATGAGATCCGGGATCCGTCCCTCGACCAACGGGGTGCCCCAGTAGCGGGCGGGCTCCTGGTAGCCGAGATCGTGGCTCAGGGTGAAGGCGAGGTCGGCGCTCGGCCGGAACAGCAGGGCGGTGGAGACCGCGAGGTTGCGGAAATCGCCCTCCGGCCGCATCCAGCCGTCGGCGCGGTTGCCGCTGACGTTGAGGCGGTACGCGAAGGTGTCGCCGTACTCCGCCTGGCCCAGCGGGCCACCGGAATCGAGGGCGAGCCGCGCGACCCCGTCGGTGCCGATCACCGCGCGGGCGGCGTTGATCGGCACGAAGACCGGCTTCTTGGGCACCACGTTGATGACGCCGCCGATGGCGCCGTCGCCGTAGAGCACCGAGGACGGCCCGCGCAGCACCTCGATCCGCTCGACGTTCCACGTGTCGAACGGGAAGGTCACGGTGTTGGCGCCGACGTAGAAGCGCGTGCCGTCGTAGAGCTGCTGGATCGAGTTCGGGCCGGCGAAGCCGCGGGACGTGAACGCGCCGTTGCCGTTGCCGGGCGCCGCGATGGTGGTGATGCCGGTCGCGTCCTGAGTCACGGCCTCGGCGATCGTGTCCTGGCCGCGCAGCCGCGCGGTCTCGCCCGACACGATGTCGAGGCTGGCCGGCGTCTCCAGCGGCGTCAGGCCGAGGCGGCTCGCGGTCCGGTCGGGGGTGCGCAGGTTGAGGCCATTCGGCGGCAGGCGGCTCGGGTCGCCGCCCGCGCCGGCGACGGACAGCTCATCCAGCGTGACCGCCTCCTGGGCGGCGGTCGGACTGGCGAGGAGCGCGAGGAGAACGCCGCAGAGCGGGGCCCGCCCGCCGGGGCGGGAGCGATGGGTCGATGGAGACATGGGGAAAGCGGTCCGTGCACGGCGCGCGCCGGCCCCCGCGTCCTACAAGCATTGTAATAACATTACAATGCGCGCGCTGTCCGGTAGCCTCTGCCCGTGCGGGCGCGCGACGGCGTCCTGCGACAGGGCTCGAGGGGTTCGGGACGGCGGAGACGGGCATGGGGAACGGCGTCGCGGGCGCGCTAGCTGTGGCACGTCACCGCGAACGAGGCCTCGGCGGCCGCCTCCCCTCGGGACTGGCGGCGCCTCGACACCCGCCAGGACACCCCGCCCGGCGCGTTTCGCGTGTGACCACGGCTGACGGCAGGTCTCCTGGCTCGCGGGTCGCCGCCCTCGCACCGTCTTCCCGGGGTGACCCAGTGACGTGGTGGTGAAGGGCTCGCCGCTTACAGTTGCGGGGGCAGCCGCGGCTTCGGGGCGAACCCCTCACCGCGTTCCCTTTTGATCCCCGAGGGGAACCGTCGAACACAGCTTGGCCTTAGCGGGGGCGGGCGTCAACCGTGTGTCCGGTTGTTGCCGTGGATCGGCGCGCTGTGCGCCGGTCCGTTGCGGCCTCGCCGACGACGGGCTAGCCCCTGCGGGATGACGGTCTGGCGGCCCCCTGCGGAGATTCGCGTGAAGGCACTGGGTCTGCCCCGGCGCGGCAACAGCCTGCTCGTGGCCGAGGTCCGCGCGGATGATGGGCGGCTGAAAGGCGTCCGGCCGCTCGGCGGCAGCGTCGCGTTCGGCGAGCGGGTCGAGGACGCCCTGATCCGGGAGTTCCGGGAGGAGCTCGGCGTCACCGTCTCGGTGCTCGGCGGCCCCCGCGTCATGGAGAACATCTTCACGCACGAGGGGCAGGTCGGGCACGAGGTGCTGTTCCTGTTCCCCGTCGCCCTGCCGCCGGGGCGGTTCGACGGGCAGGAGCGTTTCGTCTTCCACGAGGATTCCGGCACCGCCTGCGTGGCGCGGTGGTGCGATCTGGACGGGCTCGACGTGCCGGGCGGTCCCGACCTCTTCCCCGCCGGCCTGAAGGCCCGCCTCCGCGACGCGTGGCGCGCGGAGCCCTGACGGACCGGGCCGGCCCACTGCCTTTGCCGCTCGGCGCGGGCGATGCTACAGCCGGGCAATCCCATCGGTCCGGACGTCCGCGACGCCGCGGCCCATGCGCCCGGACGCTCCGTCCGACGCGGAGACGGGTGCCGGCGGAAGCATGACGATACGACCTCCCAGAAGCGGCGGGCCGACGGGGCGCAAGCCTCAGGCCGGCAAGTCCAGCGCCAGCAAGTTCAGGGGCGGCAAGGCCCAGGCCGACGGCCGCGCCCGCACGGGCCCGCGCACCAGCGCCCGCGACGCCGCCGAGCGCGCGGCCCGCAACCGCGGCGAGGATGCCGGCACCCGCGATCCCTGGGGCGCGCAGGCCGCTGCGGCCCCGGCGCCGGCCCGGCCGCCGAAGCCGCGCCGCGACGCTGCCGCACCGCGCGACGCCGCGGCGGGCAAGCCCGGCGGCCGGCCGCCGGCCAAGCGCTCGGCGGCCCCCTCCCCGGCCCTCGCCACCGCCTCTGCCCCCGCGCCCGGTCCGACCCGGCGCGAGCAGCGCGCCGCCGCCTCCGCGACCCTCGCCTCCGGCGTGCAGACCCTGACCGTCGAGCCGGACGAGGCCGGGATGCGGATCGACCGCTTCCTCACCGCCCGCTTCCCGCTCCTGCCCTTCACCCGCGTGCAGACCATCGTCCGCAAGGGCGAGTTGCGGGTCGACGGCAAGCGCGCCAAGCCGAACGACCGGCTGGAGCCGGGCATGAGCGTGCGCGTGCCGCCGCTGCGCCTCGACCAGCCCACCGAGCGGCCGCGCAGCGCCGCCCGCGAGCAGGACGACGCCGCCTTCATCCGGTCGCTGATCCTCTACGAGGATGCCGACATGATGATCCTCAACAAGCCCTTCGGCCTCGCGGTCCAGGGCGGTTCGGGGACGGTCCGGCACGTGGACGGCCTGCTCGCCGCCCTCACGGGTCCGGACGGCCAGAAGCCGCGCCTCGTCCACCGGCTGGACAAGGACACGGCCGGGTGCCTGATCATCGCCAAGACCCGGCTCGCCGCCGCGACGCTGGCCAAGAGCTTCCGGTCCCGGGCGGCGCGGAAGATCTACTGGGCGCTCACCGCGGGCGTGCCGCGGGTCCGGCAGGGACGCGTCTCGACCTACCTCGCCAAGGAGGAGCCCACCGACGCCGACGCGCGGATGCGGGTCGCCAAGCACGGCGACGAGGGCGCGAGCCACGCGCTGACCTACTACGCGATGGTCGATCAGGCGGCCCAGAAGTTGTCCTGGCTGTCGTTCAAGCCGGTCACCGGCCGCACGCACCAGCTGCGCGCCCACGCGGCCCATATCGGCCACCCGATCGTGGGCGACCCGAAATACTTCTCCGTCGAGAACTGGGAGCTGCCGGGCGGCATCCAGAACCGCCTCCACCTGCTCGCCCGGCGGATCGTCATCCCGCACCCGCGGACCGGCAAGCCGGTCGACGTGAGCGCGCCGCTCCCGCCCCACATGGCGCAGAGCTGGAACCTCCTGGGCTTCGACGCCGCCCGCTACGACCCGATCGTCGAGGCTCCGGAGGCCTGAGCCCGCAGCCAGGGCACGATCGCGTCCGCCAGCGCGTCCGGGGCCTCGAGCGGCAGCATGTGGCCCGACCCGTCGATCACCCTCAGCGTCGCGCCCGGGATGCCGTCGCGGAGCTCCCGCGCCTCGTCGAGGCTGCGCAGGGCGTCCTGGGCCGCCGCCACGACCAGGGTCGGGCAGCCGATCGCGCCGAGGCGGTCGCCATCGGATTCGCGCGCCTGCCCGGCCTGGCGCAGGAAGACCTCTCCGCCGAGGCGGTCGCCCATCTGCCGGATCCGGCTCAGGAGGGCGGCGTCGCCGGCGCGGTCCGGGTGCACCGACTGGAGGATCGCCGACCGGCTGAGGCCCCGGTAGCCCTGCTGGCGGATATGGGCGACCGCGGCGGCCTTCCGGCGCGCCTGGGCCGGCGTGTCGGCCCGCGACGAGGTGGCGACGAGGACCAGCGCCTCCACCCGGTCCGGCACGAGCCGGGCGACCGCGCGGGCGACGTAGCCGCCCATGGAGAAGCCCACGAGCCCGAAGCGCGGCGGCGCCTCCGCGACGACGCGGCGCGCCATGTCGGCGATGGCGGCGTCCCGCGCGAGGTCGCCGTGCGTGATCGGACCCACCTCGGCGAGGCGCGCGACCACGTCCGACCAGAGGTCGGCATCGGTCATGAAGCCGGGCAGCAGCACGAGGTTCATCGCCGGATCACCCTTCCCGTCCCCCCGATAACCGTCACGCCAGCGCCCGTCAGCGCCGCGGCATCTCCGGTGAAAGTCGGGTGCGGACCGAGCGTCCCGCGCGGCGCATGCCTTGGCAACCGGCCGCGCCGCCTCATATGCTGCCCCGCGCCCCGCCGATCCGCCGCGGGGCCTGTTCCCGGCGGTTCGAGACCCTGACACATGAAGCTCGCGATGCTGGCCTGCCTCGCCGCCCTGTGCCTCACCGGGCCGATCGCGCATGCCGCGCCGGGCGAGACGACCAGGGCGGCGCCGACGGCGAACGGCACCCACCCCCCCGAGACGGCGACCCCGCATCCGGCCCCGGCGCCCGCCCCGGGCGCGGCGCCCGCGCAGGCCGCCCCGCGCACCGCCAACAGTGCCCGCGCGGAGCGCCGGCGGCGCTCCTACGCGGCCTGCAACCGCGCCTCGCATCAGCGCGGGTTGCGCGGCGGCAAGCGCCGGCGCTTCCTGATCCGGTGCCGGCTCGGCTACGAGCGGACCCGGATCCCCGGCGGCCAGCCCGCCGCGGCCGCGCCGGCCCAGCCGGGCCGGAAGCCGTGACGGGGACCCGCCTCCTTTCACCCGCGCCGGCGGGGCGGCTCGCGGCGCGACTTCCGGCGCGTCGGTCGCGATGAGGCTCGTCGTCTTCGACGTCGACGGCACCCTCGTCGACAGCCAGCACCTGATCGTGGCGGCCCAGGAGGTGGCGTTCGCGGAGAACGGCCTGCCGGCGCCCGGGCGGCGGGAGGCCCTGTCGGTGGTCGGCCTGTCGCTGCCGCAGGCCTTCCGGCGCCTCGTCGGCGAGGACGGCCCGGTCGCGGAACTCTCGGAGAGCTACAAGCAGGCCTACAACCGCCTGCGGCTCGACCCCGCCCACGAGGAGCCCCTGTTCCCCGGCATGGCCGACCTGCTGACCCGGCTGCACGGGCGCTCCGACGTGCTGATCGGCCTCGCCACCGGGAAGTCGCGGCGCGGTGTGGACCGGCTGATCGCGCATTACGGCTGGGCGGACTGGTTCGCCACGACCCAGAGCGCCGACGACGCGCCGTCGAAGCCGGATCCGACCATGCTGCAGCAGGCGATCCGCGAGGCGGGCTGCGAGCCCGAGGCCACCGTGATGGTCGGCGACACCACCTTCGACATCGCCATGGGCGTGGCGGCCGGTGCGACGGCCGTAGGGGTCGCCTGGGGCTACCATCCGCCGGACGCGCTCTACGGGGCCGGGGCCGTGACGGTGGTCCCGAGTGCCGCCGCGCTGGAGGCGCTGCTCCTCGAGGGGCTCGCGACCGGCTCCTGATCGCGGGAGGCTCGCGCGCGGGGCCGGAAGCGCCTATCTCGCCTCCATGAGCGATGAGACGACAGACTGGCTCGGGCAACCGAGCGACGGTGACAGGCCCGACCCGGTCCGGGCCGCCCGCGGCCACGCCAAGCCGGCCCTGCCCCACCGCTTCTACAAGGAAGCCGGCTTCTCCGAGGATGCCGACGGGTTCCGGCTGACCCTGGACGGACGTCCGGCCAACACGCCGGCCCGCAACCCGCTGCGTCTCCCCAGCCGGACCCTGGCCGAGCGCGTCGCGGCGGAGTGGCAGGCCCAGGACACGGCGATCGACCCCGCGCGGATGCCCCTGACCCGGCTGGCCAACACGGCGATCGACGGCGTCACGCCCCGCCTCGCCGAGGTCGCGGCGGATCTCTGCGCCTACGCGGGCACCGATCTCGTGGCCTACCGCGCCGGGGATCCGGAGCGCCTCGTGGCGGCCCAGGCGGAGGCCTGGGATCCGATCCTCGCCTGGGCCCGGGACGCGTTCGGTGCGCGGGTCATCCTGAGCGAGGGCGTCATGCACGTCGCGCAGCCGGCCGACACGATCCGCGCGCTCTCCGCGGCGGTGAACGCGGTGACCGACCCGTTCCGGCTGGCGGGCCTGCACACCCTGACGACGCTGACCGGCTCCCTGCTGATCGCCCTGGCTGTTCTCGAGGGCCGGCTGACACCGGCCGAGGCCTGGGCCGCGGCCCACGTGGACGAGACCTATCAGGCCGCCGTCTGGGGGCGCGACGCCGAGGCGGAGGCCCGCCTCGAGGCGCGCCGGACGGAGTTCGAGGCGGCCGCCGCGTTCGTCGCGGCCGGCGGCTGAGCCCGGGCTGCGGTCCGGTGCGGTCGCGCAGATGCAATTGCGCAACAATCCCGCATTCGCGGCGCCCGCCCCGCGTCGGCGGCTGACAAAGCGCGAACACTGTTTTAGGGTTCGACGCACATTGTGTTCGAGTCGACGATGCGTTCCGATCAGCCTGTCCGTTGCAGTTTTGAAGGCGAACTGGCCAATCTGATCGCGTCGAAACAGTTTTCCCGCGATCTCGACGGGCGCTACGCGCTGTTCGACGCCCTCTCGGACCTCGAGCGCCGAGCACAGGGCGCCGGTGCGCCCGATCTGACCTTGCGCAAGATTGCCGAGATCCGGTTCCTGACGGGGATCCTGCGCGAGTCGGTGCGCCCGTTCCCGATCGCGCCCCTGCGGACGGTGCTGCGCGTGCGCGAACGGATCGACGTGCGCCGCGCGGTCTCCGCCGAGGCCGCGGATCTCGACGCGGTCTGACGCGGGCGCGGCTCAGGCTGGCTCGGCCAGGGCAGCCTGGATCTTCGCCTCCAGGGCCGCGGGCTTCGTCCCGGGTGCGAACCGGGCGATGACCCGGCCGTCGCGTCCGACCAGGAACTTGGTGAAGTTCCACTTGACCGCCCGCGTGCCGAACAGCCCGGTCCGGGCCCGGGTGAGATGGGCGTAGAGCGGATCGGCGCCCGACCCGTTCACCGCGACCTTGGCGAGCACCGGGAAGCTCACGTCGTAGCGCAGCGCGCAGAAGCTCGCGATCTCGGCGGCGTCGCCCGGCTCCTGCGCGCCGAACTGGTTGCAGGGAAATCCCAGGATCGTCAGGCCCGCATCCCGGTGCCGGCGCCAGAGCGCCTCGAGCCCCTCGTATTGCGGTGTGAAGCCGCAGCGGGAGGCCGTGTTCACGATGAGCAGCACCTGACCGCGGTGCTGCGCGAGCGGGTACGGCGTTCCGTCGGCCGCGGAGACGCTGAAATCGTGAACGGTCGTCATGGCCGATCACTCGGGCAAACCGACCGGATCCGCAAGGCTCGCGCGTCGCGACATCGCGTCGGCCCGCGGCGCGGCCCGGCGATCCCGGCCGCGACTCTAACTCCGTATATGGCCGAGCCGGCGGGCGTGGCGTAACGAGTCCGTCAATCGCGGCGACGGGACTCGGCACGGCCGCGAGTGAGGGGTACCCGCATCCCCCGCCTGGACCCGGCCGGGACGTGTGGATGCCGCGCTATCACTTCAACATCCACGACGGATCCTCGATCCTGGACGGTGCGGGAACGGAGCTGCCGGACTGGCAATCCGCCCGGCTCGAAGCCGTCCGGCGCGCCGGCGACATCCTGAAGCAGGACGCCCAGCGCATCGCCCTCGGCGAGGATTGGCGGATCGAGGTGACGGACCAGACGGGGCTGATCCTGTTCCAGATGACGTTCCTGGTGGTCGAATCCCCGGTCATGCGGCGGCATTCCGGCACCGAGCGCTGAGCCGGCCCCGGGTCCGGCCGGTCGCCCGGTTCAGGCCGGCACTTTCCGGACGTCGAAGCTCGGGCCCTGGGGCGTCATCCGGTCGGTGGTGACGAGGCGCTCGTCGGCGCCGACGATCCCGAGGCTGACGTCGCGGTCCGGCAGGATGACGGTGGTGCTCTTGTTGACGTGGACCAGCACGTGCCGGCGCAGGGGCACCGAGGCCACGGCCCAGCGCCTGAGCTGCCCGTAATAGGGTTCGCGCCGCCACGCGTTCGCCTGTCCGGGATCGACCTGCACGTTCATGTTGCGGGTGAGCGGATCGAGGCTCAGCACCATCTTGGCGCGGTCCGGCTTCCATTCCGGGCCGAGCCATCCCTCCGTCATCCAGAGGCAGTGGAAGGCCCGGCAATGGTCCGGGCGGGTGGCGTGGATGGCGCAGCCCTGGCCGGCCTTCGTATGGCGGCACCACTGGCCCGCGACGCTCTCGACCGCGGGCACGTCGTAGACCTTGCAGCACAGCGTGCAGGCGCCGCAGGCGCGGCCGGGAGCGGGTTGGGCGACGTAGGCTTCCGGGTTGAGCATCGGTCGGGCGCGGCGAGGGGCGGTGCTGGAGTAGCGCTGGCGGCATGCGTCCGGCAACGGCCGGACGCGGATCCTCCGGGCTACCTGACGGGGCATCGGGTCGGTAGTGTGGCGGCGGTCACCCGCGCACGAGGACCTTGCGAACCATGCTCTCGAACCTCGCGACCCGCGACGTCGAAACCCTCCTCCATCCCTACACCAACCTGTCGACGCACCGACAGACCGGCCCGCTGGTGCTGGAACGGGGCGAGGGCGTGCATGTCTACGACACCGAGGGACGCTCCTACATCGAGGGCATGTCCGGCCTGTGGTGCACGGCGCTGGGCTACTCCAACGCGGAGCTCGTGGAGGCGGCCCGGGCGCAGATGGCGCGCATGCCCTTCACGCACCTGTTCTCCGGCCGCAGCCACGATCCGGGCATCGAGCTCGCCGAGACGCTGAAGGAGCTGATGCCGGTCCCGACCTCGAAGATCTTCTTCACCTCCTCGGGGTCGGAGGCCAACGACACGCAGGTCAAGCTGACCTGGTACTACAACAACGCCCTGGGGCGGCCGCAGAAGAAGAAGATCATCGCCCGCCAGAAGGGCTACCACGGCGTCACGGTCGCGAGCGCCTCGATGACCGGGCTCGCCGCGAACCACGCCGACTGGGACTTGCCGCTGCCGGGCTTCCTGCACGTCTCGCCCGCGCACCACTACCGGGGCGCCGAGCCGGGCGAGACCGAGGAGGCCTACTCGGCGCGCCTCGCCGCCGAGCTGGAGGAGACGATCCTGCGCGAGGGGCCGGAGACGGTCGCGGCCTTCATCGCCGAGCCGGTGATGGGCGCGGGCGGCGCGATCGTGCCGCCGCGGGGGTACTTCGCGGCGATCCAGGCGGTGCTGGCCAAGTACGACGTCCGCTTCATCGCCGACGAGGTGATCTGCGGCTTCGGCCGGCTCGGCACGTGGTTCGGCAGCGAGGCGCTGGGGGCCCGGCCCGATTCGATCTCCTTCGCCAAGGCCCTGACCTCGGCCTACATGCCGCTCGGCGGCGTGAGCATCGACGAACCGCTCTACGAGGCGCTGATCGGCCAGAGCGAGAAGATCGGCACCTTCGGCCACGGCACCACCTATTCCGGGCACCCGGTGGCCGCCGCGGTGGCCCTGAAGGCGATCGAGATCTACCGCCGCGACCGGGTGATCGAGGGCGCGGCCGAGAAGGCGCCGCAGTTCCAGCGCCGCCTGGCGGCGCTCGCCGGGCACGACATCGTGGGCGAGGCCGGCGGCCTCGGGCTGATCGGCGGCCTGGAGATCGTCGCCGACAAGGCCAGCAAGCGGCAGTACGATCCGAAGAAGGGCGTGGCCGCCCGCTGCGTCGCCTTCGCGCAGGGCGAGGGGCTGATCGTGCGCGCGCTTGCCGGAGACCGCGTCGCCGTCTGCCCACCGCTGATCATCGCGCCGGACGAGATCGACGCCCTGTTCGACCGGCTCGGCCGCGCGCTGGACCGCACCCGCGACTGGATCCGCGCCGAGGGGCTGGAGGCGATGCCGGGCTGAGGACCGCCCCGCGCGCGTCGCGGCGCGGGCGCGGACCCCGGCCGCGGCGGTCGCCTGCCGCCGTCACACCGCGTCGCGCGGCGCGTCCGGCAGCGCGGCCGCCTGGAGCCCCGCCGCGGTCAGCGGCGTGATGCGGAGCGTGGTGATCCGGTTCTTGGCCTTCCGCAGCACCTGGAAGCGGAAGCCGTGGAAGTTGAAGGCGGTGCCCTGGTCCGGGATGGTCCGCGCCTCGTGGATGACGAGGCCGGCGATGGTGGTCGCCTCCTCGTCGGGCAGGTCCCAGTCCATGGCCCGGTTCAGGTCGCGGATCGGCACGCCGCCGTCCACGTTCACCGACCCGTCCCCCTGCGGGCGCACGCCCGAGACGGTGACGTCGTGCTCGTCGGCGATGTCGCCGACGATCTCCTCCAGGATGTCCTCCAGGGTCACGAGCCCCATCACCTCGCCGTACTCGTCGACCACGAGGGCGAAGTGGGTCTTCTTGGTCAGGAAGGCCTTGAGCTGGGCGCGCAGCGACGTCGTGCCCGGCACGAACCACGTCTCCAGGGCCAGCGCCTCGACCTTGAGGCCGGAGGCGTCGCCGCCCGCGGCGTCGAGCGCCCGCAGCAGGTCCTTGGCGTGGAGGACGCCGACGATGTTCTCGGGCGTGCCGCGCCACAGCGGCATGCGGGTGTAGGGCGAGGCCAGCACCGCCCGGACGATGTCCTCGGAGGGCTGGTCGGCGTCGATCGCCCGCATCTTCGTGCGGTGGACCATCACGTCGGAGACCGACAGGTCCGACAGGTCGAGGAGGCCGCCCAGCATGTCGCGCTCGGCCTTGGCGACGCCGCCCTCCCGGTGCATCAGCGCCACCTGCCCGCGCAGCTCCTCGGCGGCGGTGAGGATCGACTGGTGCTCGCCGATGGTGACGCCGAACGGTTTCAGCATCACCCGCACGACGTGCTCGATGGCGATGGCCAGCGGGCCCATCAGCGCCACCGCGAAGGCCACCGGGCGGGCGGTGAGCAGGGCGGCCTTGTCGGGTTTGGAGATCGCCAGCGTCTTCGGCAGCACCTCGGCGAAGACGATGACCAGCACCGACATGCCGACCGTCGCGTAGATGACGCCGCTCTTGCCGAACAGCGCCGTGAGCACGCTGGTGGTGAAGGCCGAGGCGCCGATCGCCACGATGTTGTAGCCGATCAGCATCGCGCCGATGAAGCGCTCGCGGATCGCCAGGATGCGGTTGACGATCGCGGCGCGCGGGTCGCCCGCCTGCTCCAGGGCGTGCATCCGGGCTCGCGAGGCGGCCGTGAAGGCCGTCTCCGCGCCCGCGAAGAAGGCCGAGAGCAGCAGCGAGATCGCCACGATGCTCGCGGCGAACCACAGGTCGATATGGGTTTCCATCGGGTCCGTCAGGCACGCCTCGCGCGGCTTGTCGGCCGCCCATATAGCGCCTCCTGCGACTTATTGCGCGCCGATCGGGCGCACCGTCCACGTCCCCCAGTAGACGGGCCGCCCGTAGAGGCTCGACGCGTCGCGCCCGGAGGCGGTCGGGGCGAGCCGGTCGAGCCAGGTCAGGAAGCCCGCCTTGTTCGGGTAGATCGCCGGCGTGTCGAGGTTGCCCTCCGCGTCGGTCATCCAGAAATGCGCGCTCCGGTCGTACCGGCCGCTGCCGTCGCCCCCCGAGCGCAGCCCGAGATAGGCGGCGGAGCGGCCCGCCTCCACCGGATCGGCGTAGAGCTTGAGGGCGCCGATCCCGTCGAGGTTCAGGTCGGCCGTGTATTGCAGGCAGATATCCGCCACCGGACCGCCCGGGGCGTTGGCGGGCCGCTGGCACGTGTAGGAGACCGCCCAGCGCGGCATGCCCTTGGCGCGGGCCACCCGCACGAGGGTCCCGGGCGGCAGCGGCCCGGCGAGCTTGCGCGCCGTCGACCAGACCTTCGGCCCCGACAGGTCCTGCGCGGTGCGCAGGAACAGCCCGGTGCGGCGCTTCTCGGGGGCGAGGCCGCAATCCTCGGGCAGCACGTCGGTGTAGACGTAGTGATAGGTGCGGTCGACGACGCTGATCGAGCCGGCGAGCCCGTGGGTCTCGAAGGCCGGCGCCGTGCAGGCCGACGTGACCGGCTTGCCCGCCTCGTCGACCACCGCGGCGGGGACGGGCGGGTCGGCGCGCCGGCCGCGGCCGGCGCCCGCCTCGAACGGCGCCCATGCCAGCCCGTAGCCGTCGGCGGTGCGGGTCCGGATCTCGAAGGTCTGGAAGTCGAGGGTGCGCGCCTCGATCTGGACGCGGCGCCGGACGTCGGCCGGGCCCGTCGCCGGCGCGTCCGGTTCCGCCCGCCGGCGCCGACGCCGGCCGCGGCGCTCGGGCTCGGCCGCGTCGCCGCCGGTGACGCCCACGCGCTCCTGCCCGAGCAGGAAGACGTAGCTGTAGGCCTCGCCGGCCCAGGTCCGGCCCGTCACGGCGATGGGGTCGCGCGGGCCGATGCCCTCCGCGGACGGCGTCGGCTCGGACCAGCCGCGCGTCCGCGCGCGCTCCTCCGGCAGGTCGACCCAGAACCGGTCGGCCGAGGGCGGCAGCGTCGTGACCAGGGCCTCGAAGGTGCGGCCGGTGCGAAGGGCGCCGCCGTCGCGGCTGTCGGTGGCGCGCCGCTCCGGGCACGGCTCGTCCCGGCGGGACGCCACCGGTGTCTGGCCCTGGAACACGGCCTGGAGCGGGCCGGGCGCCTCGGAGCGGGCGAGCCGCAGGATCTGCACGCCGCGCACGAAGGCGCAGGGCGCCGGCGCGATGAGGACGCCCTCGGCCTCCGAGCCCTCGCGGCAGATCTCCAGCGCGCCGCCCCCGGTCAGGAAGCAGCTCGGGGCGCTGCCCTCGTAGCCCGCGGGCCGGGCCTCGGCGGGGCGCGTCCCGATCAGCGCGGATCCGGCCAGGGCCGACAGGCCCGCCAGGGCGACGAGGCGCCAGCGGCGCCCGCCCGGGCCGCGGGAGGCGCCGTCGCGTGCACAGGGAATGACGGTATCGGCAGGCGATGTCCGGGCAGTCTTTGTAGAAACCACGTCTATCGCCAATGTCGATCCAGATGTCGGAACAGTCTCGCAGCCTCTATCTCACGGTCGCGGAGCCGGAAAGTGGCGCGGACCACGCAACCCGCCTTCGATGGGGATGGGGCGAACCCGGCGCCCGCTCGCCCGTTGTCGCGGCTTGAGGGCCCCGCTTGCCCGACCCTTTCAGCGCCCGGAGATCAGCGCATGGACATCGCCGTCGAAACCGTCACCGACATCGTCATGCGGCTGCGCGCCATCGAGGTGAAGGAGGGCAATACCGACCCGGATTCGGGTTCGAACCCGATCGATGACGGCGCCACCGACGTCCTGGTCTCCGGCACCGACGACGCCACCGAGTCCGAGGTCCGCGGCCTGATCGCCGGGCTCGACGACGATTCCCGTGCCGAGCTGCTCGCCCTCCTCTACGTCGGGCGCGGCGACATGGAGCCGGAGGAGTGGAGCGAGGCTGTCCGCTTCGCCCGCGAGCGCGAGGCCGCCGGCGAGGGCGCCGCGCGGGAACTGCTGGGCTCTCCCGACGCCGGCGACCTCCTGGAGGAAGGCCTCGACGCGATGGGGCTTAGCCCCGAACTGCCGCAGGCCTGAGCGCCCGGACGGGGGCCGGTCGCCATGGCCTCGCGCGCGCGCAGGGGCGCCACGAAGGCACTGCGGGTCCTCACGCGGCCGGTCCGCCGCGCGCAGGGGCGTGGCGGCAAGGGCCGCGGCGGGCTCGTGGTCGAGCCCTACCGCGGCTACGGGTCACGGGACGAGGTGTTCCTGATCGGCCGGGTCTTCCGGCAGTCGCCGGGGATACCCGGTGAGGATCCCGAATCCCTGCGGGCGCAGTGGCGCGACCTGCGCCGCCGCATTGCCCGGCGGACGATCGCCGGTGCGGCCGTCACCGCCCGGTTCGGCGACGATGCCGTCCGGGTCGAGACCGACCGGGACGGCTATTTCCGCGTGCACCTGCACCCGCGCTCGCCTCCGGCCGAGACGGGTGACTGGCACGCGGTCGAACTCCGCCTCGAGGCCGATCCGCCGATCCCCGCCGAGGGCGCGGTGTTCATCCCGCCCGACCGCTGCCGCTGCGTCGTGGTCAGCGACATCGACGACACGGTCATGCGCACCGGCGTCGCCAACAAGCTCAAGATGCTCTGGCGCCTGTTCGTGGAGGATGCCGAGAGCCGCGTCGCCTTCCCGGGCGTCGCCGCCCTCTACCGCGCCCTCCACGCGGGCGCCGGCGGCGACGAGGGCAACCCGATGCTCTACGTGTCCCGCGCGCCCTGGGGCCTCTACGAGATGCTCTCGGAGTTCTTCCAGCGCCACGGCATCCCGGCGGGCCCGGTGCTGTTCCTGCGGGAATGGGGCCTCTCCTGGACCCACCCGCTGCCGCGCCGGGCCACCGACCACAAGCACGCGCTGATCCGCCACATGCTCGCCCTCTACCGCGACCTGCCCTTCGTGCTGATCGGCGACAGCGGCCAGCACGACCCGGAGGTCTACGCGCAGATCGTCGAGGAGAATCCCGGGCGGGTGCTGGCGGTCTACATCCGCAACGTGTCCCGCGGCTCCGCGCGGGTGGAGGAGATCGTCCGGCTCGCCGGCGCCGTCGCCCGGGCCGGATCGAGCCTCGTGCTCGCCGCCGACAGCGTCGCCATGGCCGAGCACGCGGCCGCCATCGGGCTGATCGCGCCCGGGGCGGTGACCGGCGTCGCCGACGAGCACGCGGCGGCGGCCGAGGCCGGGCCGCGCCGGGAGACCGCCCGGATCACGCCGGAACCGTCGGGCGTCGCCGGCGCGGCCGAGGACCCGATCGGGCCGGAGGCGATCGCCGAGGCCCTCGCCGGCGACGGCGCCGTGCCGGCGACCCTGGTGGTCGAGCCGGAGACGCCGGCCGCGCTCCCGCGGCTCGGTGCGTGAACGCGCGGCCGTGATCGTCACCCGGGCGGCTGTCGCGGGCCGCCCGCTCCGATAGGTATCGGCCGAGCGCGGCCGGCACCCGCCGAGACGGGTCGCGGAACGGGCTGCCGCGGGAGGAATCGAGATGCGCCTGAGCCTGTCCGCGCTGCTGATGATCGCCTGCGGCACCCAGGCCGCCTTCGGGCAGGCCGCGCCCGCGGAGCGGGCCGTGCCGCGCTTCGCCCAGCTGGAGGCCGAGATGGGCGCGGCCAACGCCGCTCCGGGACCGCGGACGGCGCCGGCCAAGGTCGTGCCGGTCCCCGACACGACGAGCCCGCAATTCCGCACCGCGGTGGCGGCGCCCTACCGGGTGCCGGCCTGGAACGCGAACCCGCCGGACGCCGCGGCCTGGAAGGCGCTGGTCGACAAGCTCGCTGCCGCCGGAGCCGCCACCCTGCCGGCGCTCCGCGAGAAGCTGGGCGTCACCAGCGAGGCCGCGGTGATCGGCGGCGTGAAGGCCTTCGTGATCCAGCCCCGGCAGATCCCCGAGGCCAACCGCGACCGGCTCCTCCTGCACATCCACGGGGGCGGCTACGTCTACAATCCCGGCGAGGCCGGAACGCTGGAGGCGATCCTGATGGCCGGCCTCGGCGGCTACAAGGTCATCTCGGTGGATTACCGCATGCCGCCGGACGCGCCCTACCCGGCCGCCATGGACGACGCGACCGCCGTGTGGCGGGCCATGCTGTCCATGCAGAAGCCGCGGAACATGGCGGTGTTCGGCACCTCAACGGGCGGCGGCATGACGCTGGCCCTGATGCTCCGCGCCAAGGCCGAGGGGCTGGCGCTGCCCGCGGCGATCGGTCTCGGGACTCCCTGGTCGGACATGACCGAGACCGGCGACAGCTACCGGACCAACGAGTGGCTCGACAACGTGCTCGTCAGCTATTCCGGCTACCTGACGCCGGCCGCCAAGCTCTACGCTGCCGGCCGCGACCTGAAGGACCCGCAGCTCTCGCCGATCTACGGCGACTTCGCCGGCCTCCCGCCCGCGATCCTGGTCACCGGCACCCGCGACCTGTTCCTGTCGAACACGGTGCGCACCCACCGGAAGCTGCGCGCCGCCGGGATCGAGGCGTCGCTGCAGGTGTTCGAGGGCATGTCCCACGCCCAGTGCCTGTTCACGCCGGACGCGCCCGAAACCAGGGAAGTCTTCGGAGAAATGGCGCACTTCTTCGACGATCATCTGGGTCGCTGAGGCGCGGCGGCGCGGGCTCGCGCGGAGTTCGTGCTCACGAAATGGTGCAATGCAGCATCTCGGTGGTGAGGGTTCACATCCGGGCCGCGATGCCTAGGTTCGGCCCCTCGCAGCCGGTCCACGCTCCTAGAGCCTCCTGGAGGCCATCCGTGCAAACCTACACCCTTGCCATCGCCGACGGCGTCCTGTTCGCCTGCCTGCCCGACGAGGCCGACATCTCGGCCGCGATCACCGACGCGACCGCGACCAATTACGGGTTCGGCCTCAGCCTCGACATCGTCCGCGGGGCGACCCTGACCGACGCGGCCCGTCCCGAGGACGAGGTCGTGTGGCAGGAAGGGCCGGACAGCGAGCTGCTCGACGCGCAGGGGCGGCGCTACCGCTACGCCGTCCGCCGACCCTGCTGACGAAAGCCCGGCGCGGACCTGACACCGGGACGCCCGCCGGTGCTACGCTCCGCCGATGGAGCGGCGGGCGACAGGGGCGGGACGGTGGGGCGGGCTCGCCCGATTCCTCGTCCTCTACGCGGCGCTCTACGGCGCCTACGGGGTGCTGTCGCCGGTCCTGCCGGGCTTCCTCGCCGCGCGCGGCCTGACGCCCGGCGAGATCGGCCTCCTCCTCGCCGCCGCGGGCGCCCTGCGTCTCGCGGTCGGGCCCCTGGCCGGCGCCTTCGCCGACCGCCACCGGGCCGGCCGATCCGTCCTGGCGGCGAGCCTCGCGCTGGCCGGGCTCAGCGCCCTGGCGCACCTGCCGGGCACCGGGCTGGCGCAGCTGATCGGGCCGGCGCTCCTCTACGCGGCGGGCACCGCGGCCCCGGCGCCCCTCGCCGACGCGCTGGCCCTGGCCGCCGCGCGCGGCGGCGCGGCGTTCCAGTACGGCTGGGTCCGCGGCGCGGGCTCGGCCGCGTTCATCGTCGGCACCGCCGCGGCCGGCTGGCTGATCGGCCTCCACGGCTTCGCCGCCGCCCTCTTGGCGAGCGGCGGCCTGTTCCTGGCCGCCGGCGCGGCCGCCCTGGCGCTGCCCGCCGGCCCTGGCGGCGAGGCCGGGGCGCGGTGGCGGGGCTTCGCCGCCCTGGTGGCCCTGCCGCGCTTCCGCCGCACGGTGCTGGTCGCCGCCCTGGTGATCGGCGCGCACGCGATGCACGACGGCTTCGCCATGATCCTGTGGCGGTCCGCCGGGATCGCGGCGACCACCGCCGGCCTGCTCTGGTCGGTCTCGGTGGCCGCCGAGGTCCTGGTCTTCCTGCTGGTCGGACCGCCCCTGCTGGCGCGGATCGGCCCGGCGACCGGCATCGCGGTTGCGGCCTGCGCGGGGGGGCTGCGCTGGGCGGTGCTGGCATCCACGACCGCGCTTCCCTGGCTCGCCGCCGCCGAGTCCCTGCACGGGCTGAGCTTCGCCCTCCTGCACCTCGCCTGCCTCAGCCTCATCGAGGCGTCGACGCCGGCCGATCTCCGGACGACCGCGCTGGCGCTCTACGGCACGCTGGGCCTCGGCCTGTCGGGCGTCGCCGCGACCCTCGCCTCCGGGGCGCTCTACGGGGCGTTCGGCGCTTCGGCCTTCTGGGCCATGGCGGCGCTGAGCCTCGCGGCCCTGCCGCTCGTGCCGGCGCTGCGGGATCGCTGAAGCGGCGGGTTCTTTTCCCGCGCCTATGGTACGGACCCGGAACGGACCCGCCCGAAAAGCCCCGCATGCCCGCCGTCGCCGAGATCCTGATCCCGCTCGCCCTCGATACGCCCTACAGCTACGTGGCGCCGGCCGGGCTCGACCTCGCCCCGGGCGACGTGGTGCAGGTGCCCCTCGGCCCGCGCGAGATCGTCGGGGTGGTCTGGGGCGTCGCCGAGACGCCCGGCGGCTCGAACCTGCGGCCCGTGACCGGCCGCCTCCCCTACCCGCCCCTGTCGGAGCCGCTGCGCAGCCTCGTCGACTGGATCGCCCGCTACACGCTGGCGCCGAAGGGCTCGGCGCTCGCCATGGTCCTGCGGCTGCCCGACGAGGCGGCCGCCGGCGAGACCGCCCGCGTCGCCGTGCGCCTCACCGACAAGCCCCCGTCCCGGCCGACCCCGGCTCGCACCAAGGTGCTCGCCGCGGCGGCCGACGGCGCCCTGCGCGGCAAGAGCGCGCTCGCCAAGGAGGCCGGCGTCTCGCTCTCGGTGGTCGACGGGCTGATCGACGACGGCGTCCTCGAGACCGTCGCGGTCGAGCCGGAGCCGGTCGCGCCGCGGCCCGACCCGGACTTCCCGCGGGCGCCGCTCTCGCCCGCGCAGGCCGAGGCGGTGGCGGCCCTCGTCGCCCCCTTCCCGTGGGACCGGCCGCAGCCGCGGGAATCCGACGATCTCCGCCCGGTCCTGCTGGAGGGCGTCACGGGCTCCGGCAAGACCGAGGTCTATTTCGAGGCGGTGGCGGCCTGCGTCCGGGCCGGGCGGCAGGCCCTGATCCTGATGCCCGAGATCGCCCTGACGGCGCAGTTCCTCGACCGGTTCGCCGCCCGGTTCGGGGTCCGGCCGGCGGCGTGGCATTCCGGGATCGGCGGCAAGCGGCGCGAGCGCCTGCGCGCCGCCGTGGCCGAGGGCGAGGCGCTCGTGGTGGTCGGCGCGCGCTCGGCCCTGTTCCTGCCCTTCGCGCGGCTCGGCCTGATCGTGGTCGATGAGGAGCACGAGACGGCCTACAAGCAGGAGGACGGCGTCCATTACCACGCCCGCGACATGGCGGTGGTGCGCGGGCGCCTCGAGGGCTGCCCGGTCGTCCTGACCTCGGCGACGCCCGCGATCGAGACCCGCGTCAACGCCGCGCGGGGGCGCTACCGGCACGTCCTGCTCCCCGAGCGCTTCGGCGGCCGGCGCCTGCCCGACATCGCCGCGATCGACATGCGCCTCGACCAGCCCGAGCGCGGCCGCTTCCTCAGCCCGCCGCTGGTCAACGCGGTGAAGAGCACCCTGGAGCGCGGCGAGCAGGCGCTGCTGTTCCTCAACCGCCGGGGCTACGCGCCGCTGACCCTCTGCCGCGCCTGCGGCCATCGCTACCAGTGCAAGAACTGCTCGACCTGGCTCGTGGAGCACCGGTTCCGCCGGGCGCTGGTCTGCCACCAGTGCGGCTACGCGGAGCGCCGGCCGGAGGCCTGCACCGAGTGCGGGACCTTCGACAACCTCACCGCCTGCGGGCCCGGCGTCGAGCGGATCGCCGAGGAGGCGGCCGAGATGTTCCCGGACCGGCGCATCGTCGTCCTGTCGAGCGACTTTCCCGGCGGCGCCGAGCGTCTGCGCCAGGAACTCGAGGCGGTGGCGGCCGGCGCGTGCGACGTCGTGATCGGCACGCAACTCGTGGCCAAGGGCCACAACTTCCCGTTCCTGACGCTGGTCGGCGTGCTCGACGCCGATATCGGCCTGACCTCGGGCGACCCGCGGGCGGCGGAGCGCACCTTCCAGTTGCTCCAGCAGGTCACCGGGCGCGCCGGACGCGGCGAGAAGCCCGGGCGCGCCCTGGTCCAGACCTACCAGCCGGACCACCCGGTGATCGCGGCGCTCCTCTCGGGCGACGCCGAGCGCTTCTACGCGGAGGAGATCCAGGCCCGCGAGGCGGCCGGCCTGCCGCCGTTCGGGCGGCTCGCGGCCCTGATCGTCTCGGCGAGCGAGCGCGAGGTCGCGGAGGCGCACGGGCAGGCGCTCGCCCGCGCCGCCGAGCCGCCGGAGGGCGTGATGGTCCTGGGCCCCGCCGAGGCGCCCCTCGCCCTGGTGCGCGGCCGCTACCGGTTCCGGCTGCTCGTGAAGACCGAGCGCAACGTCGATCTCCAGGCCTACCTGCGCGCCTGGATCGCCCGGGGCCCGAAGGTGCGGGGCAACGTCCGGGTCGCCATCGATGTCGACCCGCAGAGCTTTTTGTAGGAGACTTCGCGGGCCTCCCGGTTTCGTGAACGCCGGTTCGCCGTCGGGAGGCACGTCAGAGCGAGGGTCCGGGGCCATACCGGTTCGTCCCGCGATCGGGTATGGCTCAGGTCACGGGCGGCGGACCCTGGTCGGAGACCGGCTACGGGACGCATGCGGTTCCCGGAGGAGCGATCAGTGCTGACCTACACCAAGACGCCGGATTCGAATGTCGCCGAGATCGTGGTCGACGGGAAGATCACCGACGAGGAGATGAACGCGGCGATGACCGCGATGAAGGCCGACCTCGACAAGGGCGGCAAGATCAAGCTGCTCGAGGATATCCGCGCCTTCGAGGGCATGGAGCCCGCGGCCTTCTTCAAGGACCCGCGCTTCGGCATCTCGATGATGAAGAGCATCAGCCACGTCGCCCTGGTGACGGACGCGCCCTGGCTGAAGGCGCTGGCCGAGACCTTCAACTTCGTGTCGCCGACCCAGATCAAGGTGTTCGAGCGCGCCCGCATCGACGAGGCGCGGAGCTGGCTCGCCGCGGCCGCCTGAGCGACCTCAGTCGGCCTGCGCGGTGCGGGTGTCGCTGCGCCGCGCGGTCCAGTGGCCCGAGCACAGGGACGAGACCTTCCAGGTGCCGGCGCCGCTGCCGGCCTGGAGTCGGCCGGTGCCGGTGCCGCTCGCCGTCCCGTTGCTGACCGTGATGCCGACGCTGCCGTCGGGCCGCACGTGGCCGTTGACCTGCGCCCCGGCGCTGCCGGAAATGAGCTGCACCTGCCCCTCGCGGATCGCGAGCGCGTAGGTGTAGCGGGCGCTGCACAGGCCGCTCTCCGTCACCAGCTCCACCGACCACCGCCCGTTATGCGCGCTCGGCCCCGCGCTGGCGGGCAGGCACGTCGGGAGGAGAAGGCCGGCGGCGAGGGCCGCGACCGCGGTCAGCTTGGTCATGCGATGCAATCTTTCAGCGAAGCGGACACCGCCGGAAGCGGCGTGCACGGTCAGAATCATCGATCGAGGATGACTCGACGCTGAACGATGGAAGCGGCAAGAGTATGGCTGCCTCCCGCTTGTTCAAGATAGATTACGGCCGACCGTCCCCCGGCCAATAGTCAAGCTCGTTGCGGACGATGCTGTGGACTGATCTGCCGACCGGAGCGTCCAAGTCTCCGCTCATCACGGAGGAGACGGAGGCGGCCGAGGTCCTGCTCGCGCCTGTCGAGGATCGCCGGGCCCGCGGGAAAGCGCCCGCGAGACCGCGGCCGAACCTGCCCGCGCGGGAGAGCCTCGGGCGCCTCGGGGCGGGCCGGCGATTGAGCAACCGGCCTCGATCGGGCCGGGCGGGATCCATGATCGGATCCGTCGGCGGGCGCGGGCAGCCGACCAGCGCGCCGCGCCGCCCTCGCGGGTTGTGACGGGCCGCGCGGGACGGCCGGAGCGACTCGCGGCGCTCAGTCGGTCAGCGGCCGGGCTTCCTCGGGAAGCATGATCGGGATCCCGTCGCGGATCGGGTAGGCGAGCTTCGCCGAGCGGCTGATCAGCTCCTGCCGGGCCGAATCGTATTCCAGGGTGCCCTTGGTCAGCGGGCAGACCAGGATCTCCAGGAGCTTGGGGTCGACGCGGGTCGCCTCGACTGGGGCGGTGAGATCGTTGGACATCGGTAGGGCAACCTATTGCATCGGCGACTCGGGACCCGAGCCGCGAACCAGTTCCATCTGCGTGACCGCGATCAGGATCTCGGCCCGGGTCTTCAGGTCGGGAGCCTCCAGCATCGCCTGCTTCTCGCGCACGCCGAACGGGCTCATCATGCACAGGGCGTTGACCAGCGCCTCGTCGGGCGCCTCGTCGATCCCGGCCCAGTCCACCTTGAGGTCGTTCGACTCCACGAAATCGCGCAGCGCCTTGAGGACGCCCTCGCGGTCGACCTGCTCCTCGCCCGCCCGCGGCTCGAAGTCCACCGCGAACTCGTCGTAGGAGACGTGGCAGCGGCGATAGGGGCCGATCGAGGCCAGCTCGCTCTCGACCCGGAACCGGGTGACGCCGGTGAGCGAGATCAGGTACCGGCCGTCGCCGGTCTCGGCGTACTGGGTGATGCGGCCCGCGCAGCCGACGCGGTAGAGCTTCGGATTCGATCCACCCGACCCTTCCGGGTCGGGCTGGATCATCCCGATAATCCGGTCCGTCCGCATGGCATCGTCGACCATCGCGAGGTAGCGCGGCTCGAAGATGTTCAGCGGCATCTGTCCCCGCGGCAGCAGCAGCGCGCCGGACAGCGGGAAGACCGGGATCACGGCCGGGCAATCCGCGGGGCCCTTGTAGCTCGCATGGGTGCTCATGGCGCCTCCCAGAGGGGCCGAACGGTGGGCCGGCGCGCGAGCCGGTGCCTCACGAGAACAGAAGTGCCGAGAGCTTGCGCCGGCCGCGGATCGTGTCGGGGTCCATCACGCCCCAGGCCTCGAAGAATTGCAGCAGCTGCTTGCGCGCACCGTCCTCGTTCCAGTCCTTGTCGCGCTTGCGAAGCTCGATCAGGTGATCGACCGCCTGGCCGCGCTCTCCCCGGGCGGCGAGCCCGAGCGCGAGGTCGAACCGCGCCTGGTGGGCGTCCGGGTTGGCCTCGACCTCGCGCTGCAGGCCCGCGAGGTCGCCCAGCGACGCCGCCTGCTCGGCGAGTTCCAGGGCGGCGCGGATGCCGACGAGCGCCGGGTCGCCGGCCTTCGCCTCCGGAACCATCGCCAGGACGCGCTTGGCGTTCTCGATCTCGCCCGCGTCGAGCTGCATCTTGGCGAGGCCGGCCAGCGCGGTGACGTTGTCGGGCTGCTGCTCCAGCACGGCCGCGTAGATCTCGGCGGCGCCGGCGAGGTCGCCTTCCTGGATCAGGGCCGCCGCGTCGGCGAGGGCCGCCTCCAGCGGGTCCTGCTGCGGACCGGCCACCCGCGCGATCAGCTCCTTGATCTGGCTCTCGGGGACCGCGCCCATGAAGCCGTCGACCGGCTGACCCTTCTGGAAGACGATGACCGCCGGGATCGACTGGATGCCGAGCTGACCGGCGATCGAGGGATGCTCGTCGATGTTCATCTTCGCCAGGACGACCGCGCCCGCGGCTTCCCGGACGACCTTCTCCAAGACCGGCGTGAGCTGCTTGCAGGGCCCGCACCAGGGTGCCCAGAAATCGACCAGGACCGGCCGGTTCATCGACTCGGCGATGACATCCTGACGGAAGCTCGCGGTGGTCGTGTCCTTGATGAGGGAGCCGGTGTCGCCGGCCGGGGTACCGCCCGCGGCGAGGGTGTCGTTGAGCATCGGTCTGGCTTCGGAACCTTTTTCGTGGAGCGCCTTAAATGGGGCTTCCGCCCCGGTCTGACCAGCCCGGAGGCCTGGATCCTCAGCGCGGCGGCGCGGCGGCCGGCGCGCCCGCCGCCGCCTTGGCGGCGGTCACGAAGGTGCCGGCGAAGGGGCGCCCGTCGGCGGTGCTGGCCTCGCAGGTGATCGCGGTGCGCCCGGCTTCCGGGGTCGAGAAGCGGCAGGCGCCGATCGCGAGGATCGGGGCGCCGTCCTTGCCCGTGGTGACGACGTTGATCGGCTGCAGCGGATCGGTCTCCTCGGTGGCCTCCTGCTGGGCGCCGTTGCCGCTGAAGCTGAGGGTCTGACCGTCGGAGGTCGTGAAGTCGAAGCTCGTGCGGTTCCGGCTCACCGCGTTCGTCAGGACGTTGCTGCAGGCCGCGCTCAGGTCCTGCGTGCCGATGACGAGCTTCTCGCAGGTCCCTTCCAGCCGCAGCGCCGCCTGCGCGCGGGCCGCGGAGGGCAGGCTGACGAGGGCGCAGAGCAGCGCGAGGCGCAGGCTGTTGGTCATGGCGTGTCGGGCATCCTCCGGTTGAGAGCCGAACTAGGCGCGCCGCGCACGCCGTCGAGGGGCACGGCGCCCGGACCGGCGCGACGGGAGGTGTGTCGCGGACGCGCCGAACGCCCTCAACCCAGCCGCACGGGCGCGGAAGGGACGCCGGGCGGGGCGGCCCGCTAGCCCGCAAACCGCAGGGCCCGGTCGTTCGGCGCGGCGAGGTCGAGGTCCGGCCCGAGGGGCACGATCCCCGTCGGATTGATGGTCGGATGGCTCTCGTAATAGTGCCGCTTGATGTGGGTGAGGTTCACGGTCGGCGCGACGCCCGGCAGCGCGTAGAGGTCGCGGAGGTAGTTCGACAGGTTCGGGTAGTCGGCGATCCGGCGCCTGTTGCACTTGAAGTGCCCGACATAGACCGCGTCGAACCGCACCAGCGTCGTGAACAGCCGGATGTCGGCCTCGGTCAGCCGGTCCCCGCAGAGGTAGCGGCTCCGGTCGAGGCGCGCCTCGAGCGCGTCGAGTTCCGCGAACAGGGCCTCGAAGGCCTGGGCGTAGGCCTCCTGCGTGGTCGCGAAGCCCGCCTTGTAGACGCCGTTGTTCACGCGGTCGTAGACGCGGCCGTTCACGGCGTCGATCTCGGCGCGCAGGTCCGGGGGATAGAGGTCGGGGCCGGTGCCCCCGAAGGCGTCGTTCAGCATCCGCAGGATCTCGGCGGATTCGTTCGACACGATGGTGGCGCGCTTCCGGTCCCAGAGGGTCGGGACGGTGACCCGGCCGCTGTAGGACGGGTCCGCCGCCAGGTAGACCTCGTAGAGGCGCCGGGCGCCGTGGATCGGGTCGGGCGTCGCGCCCGGCGTGTCGCCGAAGACCCAGCCCTCCGCGCCCATGTGCGGGTCGACCACCGAGACGGAGATCGCGTCCTCCAGCCCCTTGAGCGTCCGGCCGATGAGCGTGCGGTGCGCCCACGGACAGGCCAGGGACACGTAGAGATGGTAGCGCCCCGGCTCGCCGCGGAAGCCGCCCGCGCCGGAGGGGCCCGCCGACCCGTCGGCGGTGACCCAGTTGCGGAAGGCCGAGGCCTTGCGCTCGAAGCGGCCGCCCGTCGCGGCGGTGTCGTACCACTGGTCGCGCCAGATGCCGTCTACGAGGAGGCCCATCGTCGTCTCCGCCTGTCCGAGAGGTCCGACCGAGATGGGCCTCGCGCGGTCGGTGTGAAGGGACGCGTCCGCCCGCGAACGCCACGCAAGGCAGGCCTGCGCCCGCCTGTCTGTTGCGGTGCAGCAAAGTCCGCCATGTCTCGCGTCACCCACCCGTCGCCGTGCGCGTGCCGCAGCTGCCCGACCCGGTGGGGGATCGATGGAGGTGAAGTGATGTCGTTCGCGCTGGTGCCCGTCGCCGAGGCGGCCCTGTTCACGTTCGGGTGCCTGGTGATCCACGCTCTGCGGCGCCACGCCGACGTGGTCACCGCGACGCTCGCGTGCCTCGCGACGCTCCTCGTCCTGATGATCGGCATCGCCTGCGCGCCGGAATCCTTCGCGAAGTATCAGGCGGCGAGCGTCGCCGACTTCGCCCGCCTGGATCAGGCCATCTACTGAGGCTTCGCCCCGCGGCCGACGGCGTCGAGGCCGCCGGCCCGGAGCTTCGCGAGGCGGCCGCCGGTCCCGCGCTGGCCGGCGACGGCCACGTCGAAATCGTCCTTCGGGAGCTTGGCGAGGAAGCGCTCGGCGATTTCGAACAGAAGGATGTCGGCGCGGACCCGCTCGATATAGGCCCAGTCGAGGCTCGACGACCAGACGAAGTGCACCTCGCTGAAGCTCTCGGCGAGTAGCCCGGTCAGCAGGAACGGGTCGAAATGGGCGCAGGAATCGCCGAACAGGACGAGCCGGCGCGGATCGGCCGCCGGTGACGCGTTCCGGTAGACGACATGCGCGCCGACATGCACCTCCCGGTCGCGCCCTTCCGCCTCGTAGGCGGCGAGCAGCGGCCCGGTCTCGACCCGCGACGCGTCGCGCTGCAGCATGAACCGTTCCAGGCGCTCGCGCGGCCGCTCCGGCAGCTTCTCGCCGAGATCCATGAGCTGGTCCGAGACGATGCCCGGACGCGCGGCGATGTCGGCCGGCGGGATCGCCCCGAGCGCCCGCATGATCGCGCGGTAGGCCAGCAGGCAGCCCTGCGCGGTCCAGTGCGTGTCGGTGCGCAGGTAGAGCGGCACCGGCCCGTTCCGGGCGGCGCGGAGCGGGGCGAGGAGGTCGAGATAGGCCGGATGCCGGGCGAGGCTGCGGGCCAGACGCCGGGTCGAGGCCTTGCCGGGGGCGTAACGCAGGCCGTCGGTCTTGTCGTCGTAGACCGATAGCTTCTCCGGCACGATCACGTGCAGGCAGCGGATGCCGAGGCTCTCGGCCCGCCGCGCGCGGGCCTTGATCAGCCGTGTCCAGCCGCGCAGCAGCAGCCAGTGCCGCAGGCCGCCGCGATACCGGTCCATGACCCGGTTGGTCCCCCCCGTGAGGAATAACCAGCCGTCGCGGCCGACATGTACGCTCTCCCTGCCTGCAGACATGACGGTGCTTTAGCCGCACTGCGAGCGGGCGACTAGGCCGGACCCGGCACCGGGACCGCGCGTTCGTCAGGCATGACGCCCTCCCCTGCCCCGGCCGTCCAGACCCGCGATCGCCCGGAGCTGCCCGGCGGCCCGGAGCCCATCCGCCCGGCGCGGCTGTGGCGCCCGCGCCGCGTGCTGGTCATGCCCGCCGCCCTGGAGCACGCCCACGGGCGCGCCATGCTGGCCCGCGCCGAAGCGCTGGGCCTGCCGGTGGAGCGGCTGGCGTCCAACCGCCTGCCGAGCCCGCGCGAGCCGGATCCTCGGCGCGCCTACGCGGCCGCCAAGGCGACCCTCGCGCTGACAGTCGCCCCGCCGACCAAGCTGCGACTGCAGCCGATCCCCCCCTCGGCCGACTGGCGCTTCGATCTCGCCGAGGGCTGCCCGGCCCATTGCCAGTACTGCTACCTCGCGGGCTCTCTGTCCGGGCCGCCGGTGACCCGCGCCTACGCCAATCTGGCGGCGATCCTCGACAACCTCGCGGACTATGCGGGGCGCGGCGCGGTGACGTCGGCCTCCGCCGAGCGGGCGCGGGAGGGGACCACCTTCGAGGCGTCCTGCTACACCGACCCCCTCGGCATCGAGCACCTGACCGGCTCGCTCTCGGCGGCGATTCGGCATTTCGGCGCCTGGGACGCTCCGGTGCAACTGCGCTTCACCACCAAGTTCGCCGCGGTCGAACCGCTCCTCGACCTGCCGCACAACCGGCGCACGCGCATCCGCTTCTCGGTCAATCCGCGGGCGGCCGCGCATTACGAGGGCGGCACCGATTCCCTCGACGCGCGGCTCGCCGCCCTGGCGGCGGCGGCGCGGGCCGGCTACCCGGTCGGCCTGACCGTCGCGCCGATCCTGCCGGTCCCGGACTGGGAGGACGCCTATGCCGGGCTGGTCCGCGCCGCCGCCGACGCGCTGGCCGGCGTGCCCGATCTCGACCTCACCGCCGAACTCATCACCCACCGGTTCACGCCGGGCTCGAAGGCGGTGCTGCGCGGCTGGTATCCCGGCTCGGACCTGCCGCTGGACGAGGCGGAGCGCGTCGAGAAGCGCACCAAGTTCGGCTCGGTGAAGCACGTTTTCCCGAAGCCCCTGATGCAGGCGATGCGCGCCCATCTCACCGCCTGCCTCGCCCGCGACCTGCCGGCGGCGCGGGTCCTGTACTGGACCTGAGCGCCCGCGGGCGCCATCTGGCCCCGATGACCGACACGGACCCCCTGATCCTGACGCTCGCCTTCGACGAACCGACTTTCGCGCGGTTCGACGGCGAGCGGCGCCGCCACTTCCCGGAAGCCCTGAACCGCATCCCGGCGCACGCGACCCTGTTCCACCACCTGCCGGGCGACCGGGAGCGGGGCGTGATCGAGGCGATCACCGCCCTCGCCCGCACGGTGCCGCCGCCGGAGGTCGCGGTGACCGGCCTGCGCTTCACCGGCCGCGGCGTCGCCTACGCGCTCGACTCCGACGCGCTGGCGCGCTTCCGGGGCCGCCTCGCGCAGGAATTCGCGGCCCACCTCACCGCCCAGGACCGGCAGGGCTGGCGCCCGCACGTCACGGTGCAGAACAAGGTGTCGCCGGACACGGCCCGGGCGCTGCACGCCGACCTGTCGGCGGGGTTCGTGCCGTTCCGGTTCACCGCCCCCGGCACCCTGCTCTGGCGCTACCGCGGCGGCCCCTGGGACGCCGTCGCCCGCCTGCCCTTCGGAGAGAATGCCTGATGGATGTCGACGCGCACCGGGAGACCGCGCCATGAGGGCGCCGGGCAACCTGCGGCAGAACCGGCTGATCGAGCCCGCGATGGCGGTGTGGCTGCGGTTGCGCCTGAACGAGGTCGGTCCCCTCGTCGCCCTGCTCTGCCTGAGCATCCTCGGCTACGGGTTCTTCTACCTCGCCCACGAGGTCGGCGAGGGCTCCACCGCAGCCCTCGACCGGCGGATCCTGCTCGCCCTGCGCAACCCCGCCGATCTCGCCGACCCGATCGGGCCGCCCTGGCTCGAGGAGGCGATGCGCGACATCACCGGGCTCGGCAGCGTCTTCACCGTGCTGTTCCTGACCTGCGCGGTGGCGGCCTATCTCGGCGTGTCCGGGCGCCGACGCATCGGTCTCTACGTCCTCGCCGCGGTGGGGAGCGGCGAGCTGGTCTCGACGGTGCTGAAGATCTTCTACCATCGGCCCCGGCCGGACCTCGTGCCCCACGGCATGGAGGTGTTCACGGCGAGCTTCCCGAGCGGCCACGCCACCATGTCGGCGATCGCCTACCTGACCCTGGCGACCCTGATCGCCCGGATCGAGCGCAACCGCCGCGCCAAGGCGCTGGTCCTGGCGCTCGGGGTCAGCGTGACGCTGCTCGTCGGCATCAGCCGCATCTATCTCGGCGTGCACTGGCCGAGCGACGTCCTGGCCGGCTGGTGCATCGGCGCCGCCTGGGCGTCCCTGTGCTGGTTCGTCGCCCTGCAGCTGCAGCGCCGCGGCGAGGTCGAGGCGCCCGACCCGCCGCCGCCCGTCTGAGGCCGCCGTTAAGGTAAACAGACGGTTAAGGTGGACGGGCGGGGGCGGTCCGGGCTGGATGGCGGTTGTCCCCGCAACCGAAACCGTCAGGGTCAGACGATCGTGGTCGAGCGCCGCCGCACTGCCCGACGCCGCGTCTGCCTGGGCGGGCGGCTGCGCGTCGCGGCCTTCCTCCCGGAGATCGACTGCACGGTCCGCGACGTGTCCCTCGACGGGGCGCGGGTCCGGCTGCCGGCGGAGGCCGTGCTCCCCGACAGCGTCGAGCTGTTCATCCCCTGTCGCGGCGAGGCCAGGCGCGCCTTCGTGGCCTGGCGCGCGGGCGAGTCGGTCGGCCTCGGCTTCGCCGAGACCCGCGCGGCGACGGAGCCCGAGGCGGTCGCGCGCCGGCTCGCCGCCAGCGAGGCGGAGGTGGCGCGTCTGCGCGCCGCGCTCCTCGACGGAAACAGCCACGAGCTGGGTCGCGTTCACTGAGGGCGCGGTCCCGCCATCCGGCGGCTCCCGGCGCGGGCGGCGCCCCGGGCGCGGCCCTCCCGATCCGGCGACACGGCGAGGCACATGGCGGACGACACCCGGCTCTCACGACGCACTCTCCTCGCGGCAGGGGGCGCCCTGGCCGGCGCCGCGGCCGGCGGCGGCGCGCAGGCCGCCCCGCCGGCCGCGGCGCCGGCCCCTTCGGTCCCGGCCGATACCGGCGCCGTGCAGGGCGGAAAGGTGATGTTCCCGAACTGGCGCGGGCCGGGCGACCGGCCGCCCGCCCCGAGCCCGGCGCCGCAGCCGCCGGGCCAGCGCGTCGGCTACTGCGTGGTGGGTCTCGGGCGCCTGAGCCTCGACGAGATCCTGCCGGCGTTCGGCGAGAGCAAGCGCGCCCGTCTCGCGGCGGTGATGTCGGGCTCGCTCGACAAGGCGAAGCTCGTGGCGCGGCAGTACGGGCTGCCGGACGACGCCGTCTACGGCTACGACGCGTGGGATCGGCTGAAGGCCAACCCCGACGTCCAGGCGGTCTACATCGTCACGCCGAACGGCGTGCACCGGGACAACGTCGTGGCGGCCGCCGCGGCCGGCAAGCAGGTGCTCTGCGAGAAGCCGATGGCGGTGACCTCGGACGAGTGCCGGGAGATGATCGCGGCCTGCGCGAAGGCCGGCGTCAAGCTGATGATCGCCTACCGGTGCCAGTACGAGCCCCACAACCGGGCCGTGATCAAGCTCGCGCGTTCGGGCGAGTTCGGCCGGCCCCGGCTGATCCAGGCCTTCAACGGCCAGACCACCGGACTGCCGGAGCAGTGGCGCCTGCGCAAGGCGCTGGCGGGCGGCGGCTCGCTGCCGGATATCGGGCTCTACTGCCTGAACACCGCCCGCGCGGTTCTCGGCGAGGAGCCGAACCTGATCCAGGCCCAGATCTACGCGCCGCCGGACGATCCCAAGTACCGCGAGGTCGAGGAGACGGCGAGCTTCACCCTCCACTTCCCGTCCGGCGTGATCGCCCAGTGCCTGACGAGCTACGGGGTCTACGAGGCGCGGAGCCTGACCCTGCACACCGGGACCGCCTCCGTCGATCTCCAGAACGCCTTCGCCTACCAGGGCCAGCGTCTCTACATCGGCCACCGCGACGGCAGGAACGCCGCCCGGGACGAGAAGGTCCTGAGCCCGAAGAACCAGTTCGCCCTGGAGCTGGACCACTTCGCGCGGTGCATCCAGGAGAACCTGCGGCCCCGCACCCCCGGCGAGGAGGGGCTGCAGGACCAGGTCCTGATGGAGGCGATCTACGAGGCCGCCCGCACCGGCGCGCCGGTCAAGGTCGGCCCGCCCCCCGGCGCCGGTCCCGGCCTCGACGTGACGCGCGGGCCGGAGCCGGAGGAGCCGTCCTAAGGTGCCTCAGAACGGCAGCAGGATGTCGACGAGCTGCTGGCCGTAGCGCGGCTGCTGCACGTCGGTGATCTGGCCCCGGCCGCCGTAGGCGATGCGCGCCTGGGCGATCTTGGCCGAGTCGATGGTGTTGTCGGACTCGATGTCCTCCGGCCGCACCACGCCGGCGACGATCATCTCGCGCACCTCGAAATTGACCCGGATCTCCTGCTTGCCCTCGACCACGAGGTTGCCGTTGGGCAGGACCTGGGTCACCACCGCGGCGACGTTCGTCAGGACGGACTCGGTGCGCTGGACCGAGCCGGCCCCGTCATTGGCCATGGCCGAGGTGGCGGAGAGCAGCGCGGTGCTTCCGACGCCGAAGGACTTGCCGACCGCGTTGTTCTCCAGGCCCAGGGCGTTGGGCAGGCCGAAGCTCTCGGTGTTGGCCCGGGAGCGCTTGGTCTCGTTGCTGATGTTCGCCTGGTCGGTGACCTTGACCTTCACGGTCAGGATGTCGCCGAGCTTGGCGGCGCGCTGGTCCTTGAAGAAGGCGCGGGAGCCGGTGCGCCACAGCGAGTTCGGCGCGTACGAGACCGGCTGCACGTCCGGCATCGGCATCCGCACCGGCTTGTAGCCCGGCTGCGCGGTCGGGTCCTCGATCGCCGACAGCGCCGGGGTCAGGCCGACCTGCGAGAGGCGGTCGGCGGTGTTGCAGGCGCCGAGCGCGCCGGCGATCAGGGCGGCGGCGAGCGGGTTCAGGACGGTGCGACGGGCCATCGGGCTATCACTCTTCGACGCGTGCAGGGCGGGCGGTCAGCGCAGGGAGGCGGTCGCCTGGACGGGGGCGGCGCCGGCGGCCTGCCGGGCCGCGGGGCTGGGGCTCACCGAGACCCGGCCGGGGCCGATCACGGTGGCCTGCAGGACCTTCTTGGAGGCGACGTTGACGACGTTGACGACGGCGCCCATCCGGCCGGAATCGTTCGACAGGCCGCGCATCGACAGGCTGATGCTCGGCGTCTCGTACACGATGGTCACGTTCTCGCCGCGGGCGACCAGGTCGGGCGGGGCCGTGTCGGTGACCCGCAGCACGGTGCCGGCCGTGAGGGTGTTCTGCGCGACCTCGCCGAGGATGGTCGTGACGCTGCCCTGCGCGTCGGGGGCGACGGATTCGCGCGGGCGCCGCTCCAGGGCGACGTCGCCCTCTCTGACCGGCTCGCCGCGGTTGAGGTTCCGGGTGAGCACCGCCACCTCGCGCAGCTCCACGACCACGCCGGAGACGCGCAGCGAGACCTGCCGCTCGCCCAGGGTGACGAGGCCCGCGACGCGGCGCGTCCGCGAATCGTAGGTCAGGTCCAGGGCCGCGGCCTGCCCTTCGAGGTCCAGCGGCGCCAGCAGGGTCGGCCCGTCGCCGTCGAGGCGGACCGCGATGTTCTGGGCGTTGAGCCCGTAGCCGGTCTCGAGGCCGCGCTTGAGCGCCGCCTCGATCTCCGGCGGCCCGAGGCGGCGGGCGGCGCGCTGCACGGCGATCTGCAGCCGGCCGCCGGTCTCCAGGCCGCTGAGGCCCAGGGCGGAGGCCGCGTCGAGGATGCGGCGGGTCTGGATCGTCCCGGTGGCGCCGAGGCTGGGCGCGCGGAACAGCGGGCGCGTGGCCAGGCGCTCGGGCGCGCCCTCGACGAGATCGGCCAGCGTCAGGACGTCGCCGCGGGCGGTGACGTCGCCGCGCAGCCGCAGGCCCTCCGCCCGCGCCATGGCCGGGATCGCCAGGGCGCCGAGGGCCGCGAAGGTGAGGAAGGCCAGCAGCGCGCGCAGGATGACGGCGGCGCCGAGGGGCATCACCCGCCGCGGGACGCGCCGCACGATCGGGCTGATGTCGTCCCCGGCCCCCGCGGCGATGCGGGGCAGGTCGAGGGTCCCGAAGTCGGGATCGAGCGGGTCGGGATGCATGCCGGCATACATGTTCAGGGACCTGAAGCGGGGTGCGGGTCGCGCGGTTAGCTGCGGAACATCTGCGTGGTGGTGGAGAGCATCTGGTCGGCGGCGGTGACGACCTTCGAGTTCATCTCGTAGGCGCGCTGCGCGGCGATCAGGGACGAGATCTCCGTGACGGCGTTCACGTTCGCCTCCTCCAGGTAGCTCTGCTGGAGGTTGCCGAAGCCGTCGGCGCCCGGCAGGCCGCTGATCGCCTGCCCGGAGGCGGCGGTCTCGACGAACAGGTTGTCGCCGATCGACTCGAGGCCGACCTTGTTGACGAAGCGCGAGAGCTGGAACTGGCCCAGCGCCTGCGGCGCCGTCTGGCCCGGGATGTTCGCCTGCACGACGCCCGTGGCGCTGATCGTCACGGACGTCGCGTTCTGCGGCACGGTGATCGCCGGATCGAGCAGGTAGCCGTCGCGGGTGACGAGCTGGCCCTGGGCCGAGAGGTCGAAGGAGCCGTCGCGGGAATAGGCGGTCCGGCCGTCCGGCAGCGTCACCCGGAAGAACCCGTCGCCGCGGATCGCGACGTCGTAATCCTTCTCGGTCGAGGACAGCGTCCCCTGCGACATCACGCGGGCCGTCGAGGTGGTCTTCACGCCCGAGCCGAGGCTGAGGCCCGCCGGGAGCTGGGTGTTCTGCTGCGAGGTCGAGGCGCCGGCCCGGCGCATGTTCTGGTAGAGCAGATCCTGGAAGTGCACCTGCTGGCGCTTGTAGCCGGTGGTGCGCAGGTTCGCGATGTTGTTGGAGATGACCTGGACGTTGAGTTCCTGGGCCGCCATGCCGGTGGCGGCGGAGTAGAGGGCGCGCATCGGTCAGGCCTCCTCAGGCGACGTCGGCGAGGCGGCGGATCGCCGTGCCCCGCAGGTCGTCGAGGCGCGAGATCATGCTCGACACCATGGCGTAGGTCCGGTTCACGTCCATGA
The DNA here is from genome assembly GCF_900108435.1 of Methylobacterium sp. 275MFSha3.1. Taxonomy (NCBI): domain Bacteria; kingdom Pseudomonadati; phylum Pseudomonadota; class Alphaproteobacteria; order Hyphomicrobiales; family Methylobacteriaceae; genus Methylobacterium; species Methylobacterium sp. 275MFSha3.1. Next base: position 134,544 of record NZ_FNWP01000015.1, read on the forward strand.
GCCGGGTCATCTCGATCACCGGGCGGACGTTGGAGCGCTCCAGCGACTCGGGTTCCAGGCGCCCGTCGATCCCGGCGGGGCGGGCGGGCTCCGGCGAGGCGTAGAGGTTGGTCCCCTCGTTGGTCAGCCGCTGCGGGTTGGCGAAGGTGACGAGCTTGATCCGCCCGCGGATGCCGAGGTTGGTCGACACGGTGCCGTCGGGGCCGATGGCGAGGCCGGTCTCCTGCGGGTTGATGCTGATCGGGCCGCCCTCGCCCACGACCTTGTAGCCGTCGCTGGTGACGAGCGTGCCCTGCGCGTCGAGCTCGAAGGCGCCGTTCCGGGTGTAGCGCTCACCCTGGGGCGACTGCACGGCGATGAAGGCCGAGCCCTTGACCGCCACGTTGAGCGGGTTGCCGGTCTGCTCGATCGGGCCCTGCCCGAGGTCGAGGCTGGTGCCCTGGTCGATGACGTAGGACAGGCGCCGGTCGGGCCGGGCGAACGAATCCGCACTCGCCACCGGCATCAGGTATTCCTCGAAGCGGGTGCTCCGCGCCTTGAAGCCCGTGGTCGAGACGTTCGCCATGTTGTTGGCGATCACGTCCAGCTCCCGCTGGAGCGCCATCTGGCTCGACACGCCGACGAAGAGGGCATTCTGCATCGTGGACTCTGGGACTCGCGGGCCGCGGAGGCGGCAACGATCCATTCAGCATCCGCTGTGCCAAACCCGTCTGCGGCAAATTTTAGCGGTGTGACAGGGACTTGGTTAGCGACGCTCGCGTGTCGTGGCGGCGCGGGGGCTGCGCCGCGGCAAACCTGACCCGGCAGGAATTGCCTCCTTAACGGCGCGTTAACCGTGATGCTCCGATATCCAGGTGTACCTGGCGCGCGGTCTCCCGCGAGAGAGCATTATTCCATGGCCAAGACGCCGAAAAAGGCCTCCGCCGAGGACGGCGAGGCCAAAGCCGAGGGCGCCCCGAAGGGCAAGAAGAAGCTCATGATCATGGTGGCCCTCGCGGTCCTGATCGCGGGCGGCGGCGCGGGCGCCTTCCTGATGATGCGCGGCGGCGGCCAGGGCGACGGCAAGGAAGCCGCGCAGGGCGGCGGCCATGGCGGCGGGCACGGCGACGCCAAGGGCGCCGGCCCGGACGCCAAGAAGGCCGTGGTCTTCGTCGACGTGCGCGAGATGCTCCTCAACCTCTCTCCCGAGCTTCCCCAGGACAAGGCCAAGTACGCGAAGGTCCGGATCTCGCTGGAGCTGAAGGACGCCAAGGTCGAGGAGGAGGTGAAGCCCCTGATGCCGCGGGTCGAGGACGCGCTGCAGGTCTACATGCGCGAGCTGCGCGCCAGCGACATCACCAACTCGATGGGCCTGTTCCGGCTGCGCGAGGAGCTTCTGCGCCGGATCAACATCGCCCTGTACCCCGCCAAGGTCGACGCGGTGCTGTTCAAGGACGTGATCGTCCAGTGAGCGCGCCCGCGACCCTGCCCCGTCCATCGCGCGCCGCGCCGCGCCGGGCCCCGATCGAGCACGCCTGATGGAACCCGAGGACGAACTCCCCGAGGACGACTGGTCTGCAGCCCTCCTGGAGCAGGGGGCCGAGGGCGGCGACACGTCGCTGGCCGAGGAGTGGGGCGCGGCGCTCGCCGAGCAGGGCACCACGCGCAACGCGGGCGACGTCGCCGCCGAATGGGCGACGATGATCGAGGACGGGGAGAGCGACAACCTCCCCGAACTCGCCGGCAACGACCGGGTGCTCAACCAGGACGAGATCGACGGCGTCCTCGGCTTCTCGATGCGCGAGCTCTCGGCCTCCGGGGCCGGGGGCGTGCAGGCCATCGTCGATTCGGGCGTCGTCCAGTACGAACGCCTGCCGATGCTGGAGATCGTCTTCGACCGGATGATCCGGTTGCTGTCGACCTCCCTGCGCAACCTGTTCCAGGACAACGTCGAGGTGACCCTCGACAACATCACCTCGGTGCGCTTCGGCGACTACCTGAACGCGATCCCGCTGCCGACGCTGCTGGGCGTGTTCCGGGCCGAGCAGTGGGAGAATTCCGGCCTCGTCACGGTCGACTCGAACCTCGCCTACGCGACCTTCGACCTGCTGCTCGGCGGCAAGCGCGGCGGCTCGTCGAGCCGCCTCGACGGCCGGCCGTTCACCGCCATCGAGATGACGCTGGTGCGACGCCTCGTCGAGATCGTGCTGGGCGACCTCGAGATGTCGTTCCAGCCGCTCTCGCCCGTGAGCTTCGGCATCGACCGGATCGAGACCAACCCGCGCTTCGCCACCATCACGCGGCCCGGGAACGCCGCGATCCTGATCAGCCTGCGCCTCGACGTCGACGGGCGCGGCGGCATGCTGCAGATCCTGTTCCCGTACGCGACGATCGAGCCGATCCGGGAGCTGCTGACCCAGAGCTTCATGGGCGAGAAGCTCGGCCGCGACCACGTCTGGGAGGGCCATCTCGCCACCGAGATCTGGCAGGCCGACGTGACCATGGACGCGGTGCTGCACGAGATGATGCTGCCGCTGAAGCAGGTCATGAGCCTGAAGGTCGGCGAGACGCTGATGTTCGAGGCCAAGCCCTCGGACCTCATCACCGTGCGCTGCGGCGACTGGGCGCTGACGCAGGGGCGGATCGGCCGGGTCGACGGCCACATCGCCGTCCAGGTCACCCGGCCGCTGCGCCGCTCGCGCACGACGATCCAGGCCTACGAGGCCTCGATGAACAACCGCTCGGACAACTAGTGCCGATGAGGGTCCGGTCATGAGTCTCTTCGTCACCCTCGCGGCCGACATCCTGGTCGCCGTCCTCCTGGCGGCGACCATCGTCACGTCCCTCCGGCTCTCGCGCCGCATCGGCCAGATGAAGGGCGACGAGGCCGCCCTCCGCCAGACCATCGGCGACCTGATGGTCGCGACCGGCACGGCCGAGCGGGCCATCGCGGGCCTGCGGGCGGCGATCGACGAGGGCGACCGCACCCTGAACGCGAGCCTGGAGACCGCCACGATCCGCGCCGGCGAGCTGCGGCTGCAGGTCGAGGCCGGCGAGGGCGTGATCACCCGCATCGGCGCCATCGTGGCGCAGATGCGCGCCGTGCCGGTCCGTCCCGAGCCCGCGCCGGAGCCGCGGCTCGCGCCGCAGGCGGTCCCCGAGCCGATGCGCGCGCCGGAGATCCCGGCCGAGCGCCGGCCGGAGCACGCCAGTCCGAACGGGGAGCGCCTCGGCGTGGCGGCCGCGGCGGCGCTCGCCATGAGCGAGCGCGCCCTCGCCCGCGTCCGGGCGCGCGCCGCGTGACCGGGGTCAAGGCCCCGAAGATCCCGCCGCCGAAGCCGGATCCCGAGGAGCGGATACGCCGCGCCGCGACGCCCGAGCGGCGCGCGCGCCGGAAGCCCGTCCGGCAGTTTCGGCTGCGCCTCATCGACGCCGTGGCGCTCGCGGCCGGTGGGCTGCTCGTGCTCAAGCTGCTCAGCCTGCTGCAGGCCGGCCTGCCGGAGAGCGCGGCGCTGCCGGAATACGGGCGCGCGGTCGCCCGGGCGCGCACCGGCTTCGAGCCCTTCGATCCGGTGACGACCGGTTCGGTGGGCGCCAAGGAGGCGCCGGCAGCCGCGCCCGAGCAGCCTTCGGCCCCTCCCCTGGCCCCGGCCCAGTCCGCACCGCCCGCGGCCGGGAGCTCGGCCTCGCCCACCGAGCGCCTGCTCCTGGAGAAGCTCGGTGCCCGGCGCGACGCCCTGCGTCAGAAGGGCGACGAGCTCGAGCTGCGCGAGAAGATGCTGGGCGAGGCCGAGCGCAAGCTCGAGACCGGGCTCGGCGACCTCAAGAAGGCCGAGGACAAGGTCGACGCCGTCGCGAAGGCGAAGGAGGACGCCGAGAAGCAGGCCCTGAAGAACATCGTCACGATGTACGAGGCGATGAAGCCCAAGGACGCCGCCCGGGTCTTCGACCGGCTCGGGCTCGACGTGCTGGTCCCGATCGTGCTGGCCATGAACCCCCGCAAGATGTCCGAGGTCCTGGCGGTGATGCAGCCCGAGACCGCCGAGCGCCTGACCGTCGCCCTCGCCAACCGCGCCCGCGGCGCGGCCGGACCGCAGGCCCAGGCGGGAACGGGGCTCCCGGCGAACGAGCTGCCGGCGATCGATCCCGGGGCGCCGCTGCGCTAGGTCCGGGCCCGGCCGGACGCAGGGCCGACCTTCCGGGACCGCCGGCCGGCCCGTCCGGCCGCGTCGTGCCGGCCCGGCCCGTGCGGCGTCCGCGCGGGCTAGGGTCCGGGGCCGGGCGCGCTATAAGGGGCTCATGTCAGAGGCCGATCCCCAGCCGCTCCTCGCCGTCGAGGACCTCTCCGTGGCGTTCCGCGCGCGGGAGGGCGAGACCGTGGCGGTCGACGGCGTCTCCTTCACCATCCGCCGCGGCGAGACCGTCGCGCTCGTGGGCGAATCGGGGTCCGGCAAGTCGGTGACCGCGCTGGCGATCCTGCGCCTGCTCGACGGCTCCGCCCGCCAGGACGGGCGGATCCTGTTCGCGGGCCGCGACCTCGCGCGGCTGCCCGAGCGGGCGATGCGGGACGTGCGCGGCGCCGACATCACCATGGTGTTCCAAGAGCCGATGACCTCGCTGAACCCGCTCCACACGATCGAGCGGCAGATCGGCGAGGTGCTCGGCCTGCACCGCGGCCTCGCCGGCAAGGCGGCCCGCCGCCGGATCCTGGAGCTTCTGGAACTCGTGGGCCTGCGCGACGCCGAGCGGCGCATGGGCGCCTACCCGCACGAGCTCTCCGGAGGCCAGCGCCAGCGCGTGATGATCGCCATGGCCCTCGCCTGCGAGCCGGACCTCCTGGTCGCCGACGAGCCGACCACGGCCCTCGACGTGACCGTGCAGGCGCAGATCCTGGCGCTGCTCGCCGACCTGCAGAAGCGCCTCGGCATGGCGATGCTGTTCATCACCCACGATCTCGGCATCGTCGAGCGGATCGCCGACCGCGTCTGCGTGATGCTGAAGGGCAAGATCGTGGAGGCCGGCGCCACCAAGGCCGTCTTCGCGGATCCGCAGCACGCCTACACGCGCCGCCTGATCGCCTCCGAGCCGAAGGGCCGGGCCAACCCCGTCCCGGTCGACGCCGCCCCGCTCCTGGAGGCCGGCCCCCTGAAGGTCTGGTTCCCGCTGAAGTCGGGTCTGCTCCGGCGCGTCACCGGCCATGTCAGGGCCGTGGACGGCGTCTCCCTGCGGGTCCGGACCGGCGAAACCGTCGGCGTCGTCGGCGAGTCCGGCTCGGGCAAGACAACCCTCGGCCTCGCCCTCCTGCGGCTCACGGGCTCGGAGGGCCCGATCGTCTTCCTCGGCAAGGCGATCGACGGCTACGGCGCGGCGCAGATGCGCCCGCTGCGGAAGGACATGCAGGTCGTCTTCCAGGATCCCTACGGCTCCCTGTCGCCGCGCATGTCGGTGGCCGACATCGTCGCCGAGGGACTGGTGGTCCAGGGCACGGCGCGCTCCCGGGCGGAGCGCCGGGCCGTGGTCGCCAAGGCGCTCACCGATGTCGGGCTCGATCCGGCCGCCATGGACCGCTACCCGCACGAGTTCTCCGGCGGCCAGCGCCAGCGCATCGCCATCGCGCGGGCGATGGTGCTCAATCCCCGCTTCGTCGTCCTCGACGAGCCGACCTCGGCCCTCGACCGCTCGGTCCAGGCGCAGATCGTGACCCTGCTGCGCGACCTCCAGCGCGAGCGCGGCCTCGCCTACCTGTTCATCAGCCACGACCTGAAGGTGGTGCGGGCGCTCGCCAACTACGTGATCGTCATGCAGAACGGCCGCGTGGTCGAGGAGGGCGCCGCGGAGACGATCTTCGCGAACCCCCAGACGCCCTACACCCGCGCCCTGTTCAAGGCCGCCTTCGCCCTCGAGAGCGACGCCCCCGCCGAGCTGGAGCCCGCCTGACCGTGGCGCGGGCGCTCATCATCGTCCTCGATTCCGTGGGCATCGGCGGGGCCCCGGACGCGGACACGTATGGCGATGCCGGGTCCGACACGCTGGGGCACATCGCCGAGCGCTGCGCGGAGGGCCGCGGCGACCGGGCGGGGCTGCGCGCGGGCCCCCTGCGCCTGCCCCACCTCGCCGAACTCGGGCTCGGCCTGGCCGCCGCCGGGGCCTCGGGCCGGATCCCGCCGCACCTCGCCCCGGCCGGCCCGCCGCGCGGCGCCTACGGCCACGCGGTGGAGACGGCCGCCGGCAAGGACACGCCCTCCGGCCACTGGGAGATCGCCGGCCTGCCCCTGACCGAGCCCTGGGGGCATTTCCCCGACACCCGGCCGGCCTTCCCGCCGGAGCTGATCCGCGCGCTCGTCGCCGAGGGCGGCCTCCCGGGCATCCTGGGCGACTGCCACGCGCCCGGGGTCGCGATCATCGACGCGCTGGGCGCCGAGCATCTCCGGACCGGCCGGCCGATCTGCTACACCTCGGCCGACAGCGTGTTCCAGATCGCCGCCCACGAGGAGGCGTTCGGGCTGGAGCGGCTCTACGACCTGTGCCGAGTGGCGCGCCGCCTGTGCGACCCCTACCGCGTCTGCCGGGTGATCGCCCGGCCGTTCGTGGGCTCGCCGGAGGCGGGCTTCCGCCGGACCGGCAACCGCAAGGATCTCGCCGTCGCCCCGCCCGGGCGCACGCTGCTCGACCGCGCCGAGGCGGCCGGCCGCGCGGTCGTGAGCGTCGGCAAGATCGGCGACATCTTCGCCCACCGCGCCACCGGCCGCGAGATCAGGCCGGGCCCGAACGCGGCCTGCGTGACCGCGGGCCTCGACGCGCTGGCGACGCTGCCGGAGGGCGGCCTGATCTTCGTCAACCTCGTCGATTTCGACACGGAGCACGGCCACCGCCGCGACGTGCCGGGCTACGCCGCGGAGCTGGAGGCGTTCGACGCCCGGATCCCCGAGATCCTGGCGGCGCTGGCGCCGGGCGACCTCGCGGTGATCACGGCCGACCACGGCAACGATCCGACCTGGACCGGGACCGACCACACCCGCGAGCAGGTCCCGGTGCTGGCCTTCGGCCCCGGCGTGGCCGGCCGGCCGATCGGCCGGCGGGAGACCTTCGCGGATATCGGCGCCACCGTGGCGGCCCAACTCGGCCTCGCCTGGGACGGGGCCGGAACACCGTTCCTGTAGGGAGGACACGACGTGCGGGACGACGACGACCGGCCGCGCAAGGCCGTTGCCCACGAGATCGGGCAGCCCCTCGACACGCTCTCGCTCGGGGATTTCGACGAGCGCGTCGCGCTCCTGCGCGCCGAGATCGCCCGGCTCGAGGCGGCGCGGGCCGCCAAGCAGGCGGCGCAGGGCGCGGCCGACGCGTTCTTCAAGCGGGGCTGAGGCTTGGACCGGCGCGAAACCCTCGCCGCCCTGCGGCGCGGCGATCTCGGCGGCGCGCGCGAGCTGCGGCTGCCCGATGGCCTGACGGAGGTGCCGCGCGAGGTCTTCGCCCTCGCCGACACCCTCGAGGTGCTCGATCTCGGCCGGGGCAGCCTCACCGACCTGCCGGACGATCTCGGCCGCCTCCACCGCCTGCGCGTGCTGTTCTGCTCCGGCAACCCGTTCGCGCGCCTGCCGCCGGTGCTCGGCGCCTGCCCGGCGCTGAGCCAGCTGGGCTTCCGCGGCTGCGGCATCCGCGAGGTCCCGGCGGAGTCGCTGCCGCGCGACCTGCGCTGGCTGACCCTGACCGACAACGCGATCGCGGAGCTGCCCGCCGCCCTCGGCGAGCGGCCGCGCCTGCAGAAGCTGATGCTGGCGGGCAACCGGCTCACGGCGCTGCCCGACAGCCTGTCGGGAGCGGACGACCTCGAGCTGATCCGGCTCGCCTGCAATCGCCTCGCGGCGATCCCGCCCTGGCTCGCGCGCCTGCCCCGCCTCGCCTGGATCGCCTATGCCGGCAACCCCGCCGAGCCGGCGACGGCGCCGGTGGCGGCCCCTGCGGTGCCGTGGACGGACCTGACCCTCGGCGACCTGCTCGGCGAGGGCGCCTCGGGGCGCGTCCACCGGGCGCAGTGGCGGGGGCCGGCCGGCGGGGAGGACGTGGCCCTGAAGCTGTTCAAGGGCGCGATGACCAGCGACGGCCTGCCCGAGCGGGAGATGGAGGCCTGCCTCGCCGCCGGGACGCACCCGGCCCTCACGGGCGCGCTCGGCCGGCTCGAGGGCCATCCCGACGGTGCCCGCGGCCTGCTGCTCCGGCTCCTGCCGGCGCACTGGCGCGCGCTCGCCGGGCCGCCGAGCCTCGCGAGCTGCAGCCGCGACGTCTACGACCCGGACCTGCGCCTCGGCGCCGACACGGTCCTGCGGATCGCCCGCGCCGTGGCCGAGGCGGTGGCGCACCTGCACGGGCGGGGCCTGCTGCACGGCGACGTCTACGCCCACAACACGCTCTGGGATGCCGGGACCGGCGCGGCCGTGCTCAGCGATCTCGGGGCGGCCTCGGCCCTGCCGGACGGGCCGCAAGGCGCGGCGCTGGCGCGGGTCGAGGTCCGCGCCGTCGGCATCCTGATCGGCGAGCTGCTCGACCGATGCGCGGCGCCGCCGGACTCCCTGCGCGCCCTGGCGCAGGCCTGCACCGGGCCGGATCCCGACGGGCGGCCGGGCCTCGGTGCGGTGATCGCCGAGATCGGGCGGCTCCAGGCCTGATCGCGCGGCCTCGACCGGTGCCGGGAGCGGTCCGCTGTCTCAGTCGGGGATATCGCCCTGCCCGCGCGCGACCACGGCGAACAGGTCGCCGAGGGCCGCGAGGCTCGCGGCCTGAAGCTGGGCGGCCGGCACCACGGCGCCGTCCGGCCCGGGCAGGTCCCGCGTCGCCGTGGCGGCCGCCACGACGGTGGGGCGGAATCCGAGGTTGAAGGCGCTCCGGGCGGTGGAGTTGACGCACATATGCGTCATGAAGCCCGCCAGGACGACGTCCTTCACGCCGGCCTGCTCGAGCCGCGCCTGGAGGTCGGTGCCCACGAAGGAGCTCGGATAGGCCTTGGTGATCACCGGCTCGTCGCCCTGCGGCGCCACCTCCGGGCTGATCTGGCCGATCGGGGCGGTCACGTCGTAGGGCGAGCCCGGCCCGGCATCGTGGCGGACATGGATCACCGGGATCCCGGCCTCGCGCGCCCGTCGCAGGAGCGCCGCCGCCTCCCGGAGCGCGGGCTCGACGCCGTCGAGCCGCATCACGCCCTCCCGGTAGGTCTGCTGCAGGTCGATCATCACGAGCGCCGAGCCCCTGAGCGGGGCCGGCGCGGGGCTCAGGCCGGACAGGCCGCGCAGGGTTGCCGGATCGGACATCGGCGGTTCCTCCCGTGGGGCCGCCTCGGAGGCGGCTCTCTGAGCCCGGGACGCTACGACGGCGCGGCCCGGTCGCGCCAGTGTGCAAAGGTGCAACGCTCGTGCGCCGGGGCCGGATGTTCCCCCAGGAAGGTTGGCCGTGCGGATTGATCCTACCCCGCGCGTCGCTACATGCGCGGCGTGACCGCCCCGCCCCTGCGCCTCGGCGCGCTGCTCATCGCCCTCGCCTGCGCGCAGCCGGCCGCGGCCGCCCCGTCCGAGGGGGCGACCGAGACCGTCGAGCAGGCCCTGTGCCGCCTCATCGACGACTCGGCCAAGGCCCGCGGCCTGCCGGTGCCGTTCCTGACGCGCCTGATCTGGCGCGAGAGCAGTTTTCGCGTCGGGGTGGTGAGCCCGGCCGGCGCGCAGGGCGTCGCGCAGTTCATGCCCGGGACCGCCCGGGAGCGCGGCCTCCTCGACCCGTTCGATCCCGAGCAGGCGATCCCGCACGCGGCCCACCTGCTCGCCGACCTGAGGACCCAGTTCGGCAATCTGGGCCTCGCCGCCGCGGCCTATAACGGCGGCGCCGCGCGGGTGAGCAAGTGGCTCGCCGGCGACGGCGGCCTGCCCGCCGAGACGCGGGCCTACGTGGCCAACATCACCGGCCAGCCGGTGGACGACTGGCGGACCGGCCCCGGCAAGGCGATCGAGTTCCCGGAGGGCGGCGCGCCCGCCAAGTCCGACGGCAAGTCCGAGAGCAAGTCCGAGAGCAAGTCCGAGGCGAAGGGTCAGAAGGACGCGACGGACCAGAAGGAGGCCAAGGGGGAGGCCAAGAGGGAGACCAAGCCGGAAGCGCCGCAGACCTGCCTGCAGGTCACCGCCAGCCTGCGCGTCCCGTCGCGCGGCGACCGCTTCGCCCTCGGCCTCAACGAGGGGCCGGCCGCCCCCTGGGGCATCCAGCTCGCCGGCAACTTCTCCAAGGCGCTGGCGCTGCAGAGCTTCAACCGCGCGCGGAGCGCCTACGCGGGGGTGATCGGCGAGGTGCGGCCGATGATCATCGGCACGCGCCTGCGCAACCGCGGGACCCGCGCCTTCTACCGGATCCGCATCCCGGCGCAGAGCCGGCAGGCGGCCGACGACCTGTGCGGCCGCATCCGCAAGGTCGGCGGCGCCTGCTTCGTGCTGCGGACCTGATTTTTCGTGATCCGCCCCGAGAGCGTCATCAATCCGCCCCGAGGGCGGTGCGGTATGGCCCGGTCGGGACAACCGGATGGGATATGACACGTCTCCTCACCGCGCTCGCTAGCCTCCTCTGCCTCGGGCTCGCCGCGTTCGGCTTCACCGCTGCCTCGCCGCTCGCGCTGTTCGACGCGATCGGCCCGCGCGATCCGGGGGGGCGGCTCGCCGCGAAGGACCAGCCCTTCGGCGAGGGTCCGCGGCGGCGGCTCGACGTCTACGTTCCCACCGCGGGCGCCGAGAACGCGCCGGTCCTGGTGTTCTTCTACGGCGGCTCCTGGCAGAGCGGCGCCAAGGACGACTACGCCTTCGTCGGGCACGCCCTCGCGGCGCAGGGCTTCGTCACGGTGCTGCCCGATTACCGGCTCTACCCGGAGGCGCCGTTCCCCGGCTTCCTCGAGGACGGCGCCGAAGCCATCGCGTGGGTGCGCGACAACATCGCCGGATACGGCGGCGACCCGCGCCGCATCGTGCTCGCCGGCCACTCGGCGGGCGCCTACAACGCCGTGATGCTCGGCCTCGACCCGCGCTACGTGATCGCCGCCGGGGTCGATCCCAAGGTGATCAAGGCCGTCGCCGGCCTGTCCGGCCCCTACGACTTCCTGCCGTTCGACCAGGACACCACCGTCAAGGTGTTCGGCAAGGCGCCCGATCCGGAGGCCACGCAGCCCGTCGCCTTCGTGGGCCCTCTCTCGCCCCCCGCCTTCCTGGCGACCGGCGACGCCGACACCGTGGTGAAGCCGCGGCACACGGTCAGCCTCGCCGCCAAGCTGCGGGCCGAGCACGTCCCGGTCCAGGAGCGGCTCTACCCGGGCCTCGACCACAAGGACACGCTGCTGGCGCTGTCCGTCACCTTCCGCTCGAAGGCGCCGGAACTGGCCGAGATGGCGTCCTTCCTGATGCGGCAATCCGCCGGCCGCTCGCAGTACACGATGCGGCGCTGACCCCGCCTGGATCGCGTCAAGGTTATCGCGCGATCGCGGGGTGCAACATCTGATTTTCCATCGCCCCGCACCTGCGGGCCGCTAGAATGGTCTCGGCCGCGCGGCGCGGCCTCGCGGTGGAACGGCATGGCTTCTGCGGACGCGGCGATCGGGATCCCGGCCGACGGGCGGCAGCGCGGCGTCGCGGGCCGCGACGTGCCGGACGTTCTGCGCGTGCTCCTGAATGGGGCCGTCTTCGTCCTGCTCTGGAACCACGTCTGGCTGAAGGACCTGTCCGACCGGTCGATGCTCGCGGCCTCCGAGGACGGCAGCCTGCTGACGCAGATCCTGTTCCTCAGCGCCGGCGCCGCCATGGCGGCGGCGATCCACCGGATCGGCGTGCGCCACCTCCGCCCCCTGGTGACCCGCCCCCTCGTGCTCTGCGCCCTCTGGCTCGGGGCGACGGCGCTGCTCTCCGTCGAGCCGAGCCTGTCGCTGCGGCGGCTCGCGCTCTTCGCCATCGCGGCGATGCTCTCGGCGGGCGTGCTGATCGTGGCCCGCTCGCCCCGCCAGCTGGCGCTGACCATGGCCGGGTCCGCCCTGGTCATCGTGCTCGCCTCCTACCTCGCGGTCGCCTTCGTGCCGAACCTCGCGATCCACTCGGCCTTCGACGTCAATTCCGATCCGAGCCATCCGGGCCTCTGGCGCGGGATCTTCCCGCAGAAGAACGAGGCCGGTGCCGCCATGGTGATCCTGGTGATCGTGGGCCTCTACGTCGCCAGGGTGGCGAGCCGCGTCCTCGGCTGGGCGATCGTGCTCCTGGCAGCCGGGTTCCTGGTGGCGAGCGGCTCCAAGACCGCGATCCTGCTCCTGCCGGTGATCCTCGCCGTGACCGGCCTGTGCCAGGTCCTGACCGGCGGGTTCCTGCGCCGCCTGCTGCTCCTCGGCCCGGTGATCGGGTTCTCGCTGATCTCGATCGGCTCGGTGCTGGCGCCGCCGTTCCAGGAGGCGGTGGGCTCGCTGCTCACCGACGCGACCTTCACGGGCCGCAGCGAGATCTGGCAGTTCGCCATCGACAACATCGCGATCCGGCCCTGGCGCGGCTGGGGGATCGGCGCCTTCTGGATGACTGAGCGGACCATGTATGCCGGCTCCGAGGCGCTGACCTGGGTCAACACCGTCGACCACGCCCACAACGCCTATCTCGACACCGCGCTGATCGGCGGCCTGCCGTTCCTCGCCCTGACCGTGGTGGCCTTCGTGCTCGCCCCGGTGCGCGACCTGCAGCGCGTGGCCGGCGGGACGCGCCTCGACGCGGAGACCATGCTGTTCCTGAGGCTGTGGTTCCTCGGGCTGGTCTCGGCCTCCTTCGAGACGGTGCTCTACAACGGCAACAACGCCACCTGCTGCATGTTCATGATGGCAGTGTTCGGCCTGCGCCTGCGCACCCGCTACGCCGTCGCGGCGGGCTGAAGCGCCCCGGGCGCCCGGACATCACGCGCCGGCCGCGGAAGGCCGCGCGTCGTGAGCGTACCCGTCCCGGCCTGCCTCCTCGAACGTCTCCGTCCCCCGTCCGCGAGGCTTCTGTCCGGTAGCGGACGGCAACAACTTGTCCGGGAATTTGTTGGTCGGTATTCGCGCGGAGATTCTGCATGCCTGGCAGGGCTCGTTTCGCTTGGACCGACGTGACGTTCGCACTGGGCGCGAGTGCCCTGTGCGCGCTGTCCCTCTTCGTGGCCCACTAGCCAAGGGGCCGCGGCGGGGCGTCCCGTCCCGCCGCAGCGTCGAGAGTCCCGCGCGCCGCGACATCCGTCCGCGCTGTGGGCCGGCCGCGGTCAATCGGGCAGTGCGAAGACCAGCAGCGCGTCGCCGGTGCCGAAGCCCGACGCCCTGGTGAACGAGGCACCGCCCGCCGCCACCGCGACGTACTGCTTGCCGTCCAGCGCGTAGGTCATCGCCGGCCCGCTGATGCCGGCCCCGCACTGGAAGCGCCAGAGAATCCGGCCGTCCCGCGCGTCGTGGGCGTCGAGATGGCCGTCCTCCTCGCCCGAGAAGACGAGCCCGCCGGCGGTCGCCAGGGTGCCCCCGGAGAGGCGGCTCGCGCCGCGCACCGACCACGCGATCCGGCCGCCGTCCGCGAGATCGACGGCCGTGAGCGTGCTGAAGGACGGCTCGCCCCTGGCCTCCCCGGTCTCCGTGTAGCGGATCTCCGGACGCCCCGCGGCGGCCGGCACGGTCTTCACCGTGTAGGTCGTCGCCCCGTGGCGGACCTGCACGTAGGCGCGCGTCCCGTCATAGGCGGTGGGCGGCCACGAGACCGCGCCGAGCGGGCCGGGCGCCACCACGGTGCCCTGCGGGGTCGGCGGCGCGAACAGGTTCTTCTGCTCGATCAGCGGGGCCGAGCGCGCGAGCAGCTTCCCCGTGGCGCGGTCGTGGACGTAGATCCAGCCGGTCTTGCTCGCCGAGGCCACCGCCCTGGTGCCGCCCGGCATGCCCAGCAGGAAGGGTGGCGCGGCGACGTCGTAGCCCCACTCGTCGTGCGGCACCTGCTGGTAGTACCAGCGCAGCTTCCCGGTCTTCACGTCGAGGGCGACGAGGCACATCGTGTAGAGATTGTCCCCCGGGCGCGACAGGCCGAAATTCTGCGGCGCCGGGTTGCCGGTGCCGAGGAAGATCAGGCCGAGATCGGGGTCGTAGGCGGGCGTCATCCAGAGGGAGCCGCCGCCCACCCGCCAGGCGTCGCGGTTGGCGGGCGCCGCCGCCTTCTCGGCGGCGATGTCGCGGTGGAGTGGCGTGCCGTCGGCGGTCTTCTCCACGAAGCCGCCCTCCCAGCCCTCCGAGGGCGTCACGTACCAGCGCCATCGTTCCTCGCCGGTCCTCGCGTCGTAGGCCGCGAGCCAGCCGCGCCGCCCGTATCCGCCCTCGATGCCGACCACCGAGCCGCCGTCGAGGCCGCCCGCCTCGTCCTCGATGTGGAGGCCGTAGCCGGCGCCGGTGACGCCGACGATGACGAGCCCGTCGGCGACGAGCGGCGGCATCTTGAAGCCGAGGCGGCTCGAACCCTGGACGGGCTTGCCGCCGAGGGTCGCGGCCAGGCCCGAGGCGGTCTCGGTCTCGCCCTCCTCCGGGCGCACCGCCTCCTTCTCCCAGACGATCCGGCCGGTCCTAGCGTCCAGGGCGATGAGCTGCCCGTCCATGGTCGCCTCGAAGACGAGGCCCCCCGAAACCGCGACCCCGCGGTTGGAGGGCGGGCCGAAGATCTTCTCGGTGCGCGGCTTGTGGGTGTAGGTCCAGAGCGGCTTGCCGGTCTTCGCGTCGAGGGCGGCGACGTTGTTCTGCGTCGTGGAGACGTAGAGGGTGCCGTCCACCATCACCGGCTGGGCCTGGAAGTAGCCGGTGACCCCGGTCTGGAAGATCCAGGCGGGGCGCAGCCGGCCGACCGTGTCGCGGTTGATCTGGGTCAGCTCGGAGAAGTTGCGGTTGCTCGGGTCGTGCCCGAAGGCCGGCCAGGGCGTCTCGGCGGCGGAGGCCGAACCGAGGGAGGCGGTTCCGGCAAGGCAGGCCAGCAGGGCGGCCCCGATCCATCGCGACAAGGTTGTGCTCCCGTGTGCGGCGCCTGTCGCGCCCGAACAGGTCTTCTCGCGACTCGGCCTCACGCCTGCCGCCGGGGCGCCCCGTCGAGCTGCGCCGGCGTCGCCTGGGCGCCCATGGCCCGGGCCATGTCGGCGGCGCTCTGGCCGGAGGCGTCGCGGCGTTCCGGGTCGGCGCCGTGCTGGAGGAGCAGGTCGACCATCTCGGTGCGGTCGAACATGGCCGCGGTCATCAGCGCCGTGCGGGTGCCGTCGCCGGTCCCGTCCACCGCGGCCCCGTGCCGGAGCAGGAGCTGCGCGACGGCGAGGTCGTTCTTGAAGGCCGCGCCGGCGAGCGGCGTCTGGCCGCGGTCGTTGGCGAGTTCCGGGTCGCCGCCGGCCTCCAGGATCACCCGGGCGGCCTCCGCCTGTCCGTTATACGCGGCGAGCATCAGCAGGCTGTCGCCCTTGTCGTTGCGCAGGTTCGCCGGCAGCCCCTGCCCGAACAGGTCGGCGAGCTCCTCGGCGTGACCCATCCGCGCGTACTGGAAGACCCGGCCCGCGAAGGCCAGGGTCTCGTCGTCGAGGGTCGGGGGCGGGTTCGTCTCTGAGGCCATCGCGTGCTCATCACTCATCGCGGCTGATCTGGGCCGCTGCGGCATCGACGTCCAGCGGCCGGGGGAACAGTTTCGTCGCCTGGCTCGTTCCAGCCGCCTATCCGGGCCAGGCCCGGCGTCTCCGGAGCGCGACGATGCCCCGACCGTTTGAGCCCTACGCCGACGCGCTGCGCACCGCCCGCGAGATCGTGCGCGAGCAGGCGGGGACCGTCGTCGAGGCGGCGGTCCGCGCGGATTCCCACGCCTACGACGAGGCCTGCCACGTCCTCGTGGTCCGGATCGCGCAGGCCATCGTCGATGCCGGCGAGGCCGGGTCGGGACACGGCCTCGGCCGCGGCAGCGAGGCCGCCTGAGGTCCCGGCGGCCGGGTTAGCCCCGCCGTCGCCCACCGCCGCCCTTGTACTTGGGCTTCTGACCGCCGAGCCCCTGCGTCGAGCGCGGCTTCGGCCGCTCCTGCCAGACCGGCGCGAGGCCGCCCACCGGCAGCTCCCGGTCCGTGCCCGGGCCCATATTGTCGAGGTCGGGCTTGGCGATGCGGCTGCCCCCTGCCCCGCGCGGCGGCTTCCGGCCGAACTTGCCGGCCTCGCGCTCCACGTCGCCCTGCCGGGCCATCGGGTCGTCGGAGACCAGCAGCTCGGTCGCCTGGAGACGCTTCAGCTCGTCGCGCAGCCGCGCCGCCTCCTCGAAGTCGAGGTCGGCGGCGGCCGCCCGCATGCGCTTCTCCAGGTCCGCCATCACGGCCTTGAGGTTGTGGCCGACCGTGATGGCGTCCTTGGCGAGCCCGGTATCGACCTGCACGTGGTCGCGCTCGAACACGCTGCTGAGGATGTCGGCGATACCGCGCTTCACGCTCTGCGGCGTGATCCCGTGCTCGGCGTTGTAGGCGAGCTGCTTGGCGCGCCGGCGCTCGGTCTCGGCCATCGCCCGCTCCATCGAGCCGGTGATATTGTCCGCGTAGAGGATGCAGCGCGCGTCGGCGTTGCGGGCGGCGCGGCCGATCGTCTGGATCAGCGAGGTCTCCGAGCGGAGGAAGCCCTCCTTGTCGGCGTCGAGGATCGCCACCAGGGCGCATTCCGGGATGTCGAGGCCCTCGCGCAGCAGGTTGATGCCGATCAGGACGTCGAAGGCCCCGAGCCGCAGGTCGCGGATGATCTCGATCCGCTCCAGCGTGTCGATGTCGGAGTGCATGTAGCGCACCCGCACGCTGTTCTCGTGCAGGTACTCGGTGAGGTCCTCGGCCATGCGCTTGGTGAGCGTGGTCACGAGGGTCCGGTAGCCGGCCTGCGCCACCTCCCGGACCTCGCCCAGCAGGTCGTCGACCTGGCTGCGGGCGGGGCGCACCTCGATCACCGGGTCGACGAGGCCGGTCGGGCGGATGACCTGCTCGGCGAAGACGCCGCCGGTCTGCTCCATCTCCCACTTGCCGGGCGTCGCCGAGACGTGGACCGTGATCGGCCGCATCGCGTCCCATTCCTCGAAGCGCAGCGGCCGGTTGTCGAGGCAGGAGGGCAGCCGGAAGCCGTACTCCGCGAGCGTCGCCTTCCGGCGGAAGTCGCCCCGGTACATGCCGCCGATCTGCGGCACGGTGACGTGGCTCTCGTCGGTGAAGACCAGGGCGTTGTCGGGCAGGTACTCGAACAGGGTCGGCGGCGGCTCGCCCGGCTTCCGGCCGGTGAGGTAGCGCGAGTAGTTCTCGATGCCGTTGCAGGCGCCGGTCGCCTCGATCATCTCGATGTCGAAGGTGCAGCGCTGGTCGATGCGCTGCGCCTCGATCAGGCGGCCCATCTTGGTCAGCTCCTCGATCCGGCCCTTCAGCTCGTGCTTGATGCCCTTGATCGCCTGCTGCAGCGTCGGGCGCGGCGTCACGTAGTGCGAGTTGGCGTAGACCTTCACGAACTTCAGTTCGGAGATGGTCTTGCCGGTGAGCGGGTCGAACTCGACGATGCTCTCGACCTCGTCGCCGAACAGGCCGATCCGCCAGCCGCGATCCTCCAGGTGGGCCGGCCACAGCTCGATCGAATCGCCGCGGACCCGGAAGGTGCCGCGGGCGAAGTCGGACTGGATCCGCTTGTACTGCAGGGCCACGAGGTCGGCGATGAGCTGGCGCTGCTCGATCCGCTCGCCGAGGGAGACCGTGAACGACATCGCCGTGTAGGTCTCGACCGAGCCGATGCCGTAGATGCACGAGACCGAGGCGACGATGATCACGTCGTCCCGCTCCAGCAGGGCGCGGGTGGCGGCGTGGCGCATCCGGTCGATCTGCTCGTTGATCGAGGATTCCTTCTCGATGAACGTGTCGGAGCGCGGGACGTAGGCCTCGGGCTGGTAGTAGTCGTAGTAGGAGACGAAGTACTCGACCGCGTTGTCGGGGAAGAACGCCTTGAACTCCCCGTAGAGCTGCGCGGCCAGCGTCTTGTTGGGCGCCAGGATCAGGGCCGGACGCTGCGTTTCCTCGATGATCTTGGCCATCGTGAAGGTCTTGCCCGAGCCGGTGACGCCGAGAAGCACCTGGTCGCGCTCCAGCGCTTGTACGCCGCCGACGAGCTCGGCGATCGCCCGGGGCTGGTCGCCGGCCGGCGTGAACTCCGACTTGAGCGTGAACCGGACGCCGCCCTCGGATTTCTGCGGCCGCTCCGGCCGGTGGGGCGTCCAGGTCTTGCCGTCCTTGAACAGCGGGTTGCCCTCGGTGAGCAGCCGCTCGAGCGCGCTCACCGTCGCCGAGGCGCCGCCGTCGCCGCCGGGATCCGGCAGATCGGCGCCCTCCGGCGCGGGGCCGTCCTCGGGCGGCGTCAGGCCGAGCGCCTGCGCCAGACGGGGGTCGACATCGGCCGCGTCGCCGAGCGCGTAGCCGGCCTGGGGTGCCTCCGCGAAGCCGTCGCGGGCGATCTCGGCCCTCCGGGTTGCGGCCGCGGGCACCCCGTCCTTCGGGTTGCCCTTCCTGCCCCCCGCCTTGCGGCCCGGCCGTGCCGGCGCCTCGGGGGGCGGCTCGACGGTGGCCGGACGGTTCCGGTTGAGCGCCGGGTTCAGAAGCTCCGCCAGATAGGTGTCCAGGGGCTTCAGCTCGGGCTTCGACGCCTTGGCGGACGTGGCCGTCACGGAGGCGGCGCGCGGTTTCTTCGGTGCGGGCATGAGAACAATATGGGCCCGGATCGCGCTCCGAGAAACCCTGCGCGGGTGCGGTTTGACGGCTTTCGTCCGCCGCCGGCCATGCCGAGGGCCGGCCGCGGAGCGCCGTGGCGTTCCACTAAAGACGGTGTGGCGAATACAACCGATAGGTAGAATTCACCCGGGGGCGAACTCGACCGCGGTCCCGGATGCTGAGAAGATCGGCATGCGCGCGCGGAAATCGGCTTGCGGTGGGCCGACCCCGTCGATACTTTGCGGTGCAAAGTGGGGTGTGCGGCATGCTGCGGCCGGGGGCTTGAGGCACATGCAGGACCTGGACAAGGCGCTGGCCGACATCGTGGCCATCCGCTCGCAGATCGCCCGCGACACGGCGTTCCGCGGCTTGGGCGCGGCGACGGTCGCCGGCACCGGCGGCCTCGCGCTCGCCTGCGCGGCGGGGCAGGCCCTGTGGCTCGGCGATCCCGCGGCGCGGCCGGGCCTGTTCTTCGGCCTCTGGATCGCGGCGGCCCTCGCGGCCTTCGCGATGATCGGCGTCGAGGCGGTCCGGCGCAGCCGGCGCCTGCATTCCGGCCTCGCCGACGCGATGGTGTGGAACGCCATCGAGGTATTCCTGCCGGCCGCGGGCGCGGGAGCCTGCCTCGCCCTGGTCATCGCCCGCTTCGCGCCCGGCGAGGTCTGGATGCTGCCGGGTCTCTGGCAGGTTCTGGTCGGCCTCGGCCTCTTCGCCTCGGCGCGGATCCTGCCCAGGGCGGTCCAGGGAGTCGGGGCCTGGTACCTGCTCGCCGGCCTCGCCGTCCTGGCGGTCTCGGCCGAGACGCGGGCCCTGTCGCCCTGGACGATGGGCCTGCCCTTCCTGTTCGGCCAGGCGTGGCTGGCCGGGATCATCCATCACGGGGCCCGGGCCTTCGATGACGACCGCTGACCGTTCCGAGGGGCGCTTCTCCTACGAGGGGCTCGACAGGATCATCCACGAGCGGGCGCGCCTGAGCGTGCTGACATCCCTGGTGGCGCACCCGAAGGGGCTGCCCTTCCCGGATCTCAAGCGGCTGTGCGGGCTGACCGACGGCAATCTCAGCCGCCACCTGGCCGTTCTGAGCGAGGCGGATCTGGTGAGCCTCGAGAAGCGCTTCGCGCAGAACCGGTCGCAGACGATCTGCCGCCTCACGGCGGTCGGGCGTCGGCGCTTCATCGGCTATCTCGGCGTGCTGGAGCAGGTGGTGCGCGACGCCGCGGAGGCGGCCGAGCGCGGCCCCGAAGCCGGTGTCCGCGGCCTCGATCCGGCCACGAAAACGGCGTGAGACCGCCCGTCCCGCCGGGAATGTTAATCCCGTTTCGATAGACCTCTACGCCACGCCCATGCCGGGAGACTTTACGATGCAAAGCGAAGCGGTGCCGGGAGCCCTGCACGCCGCGATCATCATGGACGGCAACGGGCGCTGGGCGACGCAGCGCGGCCTGCCGCGGCTGGCCGGCCACCACCGGGGCGTCGAGGCGATCCGCCGCACCGCCGAGGCGTGCCCGGATCACGGCATCGGCACGCTCACGCTGTACGCCTTCTCGGCGGACAACTGGCAGCGGCCGGTCGAGGAAGTGGGCGGCCTGATGCGGCTCCTGCGCTCGTACCTGCGCAACGAGACCCAGCGCCTCGCCCGCACCGGCACCCGTCTCAGCGTCGTCGGTCGGCGCGACCGTCTGCCCGACGGCATCCCCCAGGCGATCGCGGCCGCCGAGGCTGCCACGGCGGCGGGGACCCGGCTGCATCTGCGGATCTGCGTCGACTACTCGGCCCGCGACGCGATCATCGCGGCGGCGCAGCGCCTCGCCGGCGAGGAGCCGACGCGCGAGAGCTTCGGCAAGCTGGTGGCCGGTCCGATGCACGGCTCGCCGGTGGATGTCGACCTGCTGATCCGCACCGGTGGCGAGCGCCGCCTCTCCGACTTCATGCTGTGGGAGGCGGCCTACGCCGAGCTGCTGTTCACCGAGCGGATGTGGCCCGATTTCGGACCCGACGACCTCGCCGAGGCCGTGGCCGAGTTCGGCCGCCGGGAGCGCCGGTTCGGCGGCCTGAAGGCGCCGGCCGTCCCGGCCGCCGCCTGAGGCGGCTTGACGCGCGCGCGCCGGCGCGCAGAGGGTCGGCGGCATGACCGAGACCCTCGCCCATCGCCGCGTCCTCCTCGTCATCGGCGGCGGCATCGCGGCCTACAAGGCCCTCGACCTGATCCGGCGGCTGCGCGAGCGGGGCGCCAGCGTCTGTCCGGTCCTGACTGCGGGGGCCCAGGAATTCGTGACGCCGCTGGCGGCGGCCGCGCTCGCGGGTGAGCGGGCGCATACCGACCTGTTCGACCGGGCCTCCGAGGCCGAGATCGGCCACATCAAGCTCGCCCGTCAGGCCGATGCCGTGGTGGTGGCGCCCGCGACCGCCAACCTGATGGCCCGCATGGCCGGCGGTCACGCGGCCGACCTCGCGACCACGGTCCTGCTGGCCACGACCCTTCCGATCCTGATCGCGCCGGCCATGAACGTCCAGATGTGGGCGCACCCCGCCACCCGCCGGAACCGCGCGGTCCTGGAGGGCGACGGCGTCCGGATCGTCGGGCCGAATGCCGGCCGGATGGCCGAGCCCGAATCCGGGCCCGGCCGGATGGCCGAGCCCAACGAGATCGCCGACGCGCTGGAGCGGATGCTCGGCGCCCCGAGCGGGGACAGGCCCCTGGCCGGCCGGCGCGTGCTCGTGACCTCGGGCCCCACCCACGAGCCGATCGACCCCGTCCGCTACATCGCCAACCGCTCCTCGGGCCGCCAGGGCCACGCCATCGCGGCCGCCGCCGCCGCGGCCGGCGCCGCCGTGACCCTGGTCTCCGGGCCGGTGTCGCTGCCCGACCCGCCGGGCGTCGCCGTCGTGCGGGTCGAGACCGCCCGGCAGATGCTGGCCGCCGTCGAGGCGGCGCTGCCGGCCGACATCGCGGTCTTCGCCGCCGCGGTCGCCGACTGGCGCCCGGAGCAGGAGGCGGGCAGCAAGAAGATCAAGAAGGACGGCACCGGGCCGGCGCCGATGCCGCTGGTCGAGAACCCCGACATCCTCGCCACGATCGCGCGCCGGCCGGCCGGGCGCCCGCCCCTCGTGGTCGGGTTCGCGGCCGAGACCGACACGGTGGTCGAGCACGCCCGGGCGAAGATCGCCCGGAAGGGCTGCGACCTCATCGTGGCCAACGACGTGTCGGCCGAGGGCGGCGTCATGGGCGGCGTCGACAACACGGTGCACCTGATCCGGCGGGACGGCGCCGTGGAGACTTGGCCGCGCCTCGGCAAGGACGAGGTCGCCCGGCGGCTCGTCGCCCATTTCGCCGCGCTTCTGGCCGGCTGAAGCGGCGCCCCCCGAGAGGGACGCGAGACCCCTCGGACGGCGCGCCGTTCCGAGCGTGAGTGTCTTTGCGCACAGGGAAGATAAAAGTGTTTCTGCAACAAATCCGCGTCCGATCGATTGGTGACTGAGAATATCTGCGCTTGTGCCCGACCATTATCCGGTCGTTTTGCAGATAAATAATTCGGAAGGGGAAATTTTAAGACATTTCGGTGCCTGCGACCGCCCGCATTGTCCCGGATGTGCGGGGAAAAACTTGCTATAATCTGGTATGCCCGGCCGATCGGGCGACCGGAGCCGAGGCACGATGCGCGTAGGGGACCTGTCCATCCGGACGACCATGAGCCTCGTCCTCGTCGTCATGGCCACGATCATGCTCGGCTTCGCGACGGGCACCGTGCGGGAGGCGCGGCAGCACGCCGCCGAGGCCGAGCGGGTCATCGCGCTGGTGCGGGCGAGCCGCGCCCTCCTCCAGACGCTGAACGTGACCCGGTTCGAGCGGGGCGCGACGCTGCAGTTCCTCGCCGCCGCCGAGCCCGTCGAGGCCGAGACCCGCGCGTCGCTCTACGCCGACCGGCAGCGGGCCATCGCGGGGCTCGCCGCGGCCCAGCCGCTCCTCGACGGTTTGGAAATGCCCGCCGTGGCGGCGACCCTCGGCCGGCTGCACGAGGCGAGCGGCCGCCTCGATCGCCTCCGGCCGCGGGTCGACGCCGCCCTGGACGTGCCGGGCGCGCGTCGCGACGGCGCGGTGACGGCGGAGGCCAGGGCCGCCCTCCAGGCCATGCTCGATGCCCTGATCGCCACGAGCGACGCCGTGGACGCCGCGATCCCGCTGTCCGACGGGCTCCTCCGGCGCGACCTCGCCCTGAAACGGGCGGCGTGGGCGACCCGCATGGCCAACGGCGCCGTCGCGCTGCGCGTGCAGACGTCCCTGGCCGCCGGGGCGTCCTGGTCGCTCGACGAGACCGTCGCGGCCGCCGAGGAGCGGGGACGGCTCGACGCGGCCTGGAACTCGGCGATCGAGGCCGCGGCCGAGGCGTCCGGGACGGTCCAGGCCGCGTTCCGGCGAGCCCGGGAGAACAATTTCGAGGGCGCCCCCCTCGCCCGCCGGCGCGCCGTGGCGCAGGCCCTGGCTCGCGGCGCGCCGCCGGGCCTGACGCTCGCCCAGGCGCGCAAGCTCGACACGCCAGAGCAGGTGACCCTCGTCGACCTCGCCTTCGTCTGCCTCGACGAGATGGTCGCGCGGGCCGAGGCCCTGTCGGGGGCGGCGCGGAGCACCCTGTGGCGCGACGGGGCGGCCCTGGTCGCGACCCTGCTGCTCGTCGCTCTCGGGCTGCTCGCCCTGTTCCGCGGCGTGCTCCGGCCGATCCGGCGGATCACGGCGGCCATGGAGGCCCTCGCGGCCGGGGATTCCGCCGTTGCCGTCCCGGGCCTCCGGCGGCGCAACGAGATCGGCGCCATGGCCCGCGCCGTGCAGGTGTTCAAGGACAACCTGATCCGCACCCGGCAGCTCGAGGCCGAGGCCGAGGCGGCGCGGCAGGACGCGGCGCGTCAGCGCGGCCTCGCGATGCGGCAGGTCGCCGACCGCTTCGCCGACGCCGTCGGCGGGATCGTCGCGCAGGTCTCGACCGCGGCGGCCGGCCTGCAGGCCACGGCCCGCGGCATGACGGAGACCGCGGCCGAGACCGCGGGGCAGTCGACCACCGTCGCGGCCGCGGCCGAGGAGGCGGCCAGCAACGTCGGCACCGTGGCGGCGGCGGCCGAGGAACTCGGCGCCTCCGTGCAGGAGATCGGCCGGCAGGTCGACGGCTCGGCCGGCCTCGCGCGG